>JAURXG010000374.1 GCA_030654555.1 Aquabacterium sp. | reverse complement strand
GCGCGACCCAGGCCGTCGATCAGCAGCGCCACCAGGATCGCCGGGAACGACAGCATCACGTCGCACACACGCATGATGAAACCATCAACACGGCCACCGACGAAGCCCGCCAGCAGGCCCAGCGCCACGCCGATCACCACGCTCAGCAGCACCGACGCCAGCCCCACCAGCAGCGAGATGCGCGCGCCGTACATCAGCGCCGACAGGATGTCGCGGCCCTGGTCGTCGGTGCCCAGCGGGTAGGTGGCCTTGCCCTCGGCGATCCAGGCCGGTGGCAGGCGCGAATCCATCAGGTCGAGCGAGGCCAGGTCCAGCGGGTTGTGCGGCGCCAGCCAGTTGGCGAACACCGCGGCCACCACGCAGATCAGCGCGATCGCCGCCGCGGCCATGGCCATCGGCGACTGCTTGAAGCTGTGCCAGACATCGCCATCGAGGAAGCGCGCCATGGCGCTGGCGTCGGGCGCCAGCGGCACCGTGGGCGAAGGAGGGGGAGTCGAGGCGCTCAAGAGAACATCCGGCGAGTGACTTGCAGGGGGCGGCGGGCGCGGCGGCGATCGCCGCATCCATGAAGGAAGCCGGCGGCGCTCAATGGCCCGCCGTGCTGCGCTCGATGCGCAGCCGCGGGTCGACCGCGAAGTAAAGCAGATCGACCACCAGGTTGATGACCACGAACACCAGCGCGATCAGGCACAGATAGGCCGCCATCACCGGGATGTCGGCGAACTGCACCGCCTGGATGAACAGGAAACCCATGCCCGGCCACTGGAACACCGTCTCGGTGACGATGGCGAACGCGATGATGCCGCCCAGCTGCAGGCCGGCGATGGTGATCACCGGCACCAGCGTGTTCTTCAGCGCATGGCCGAAGTACACCAGCCGGTTGGGCAGGCCGCGCGCGCGGGCGAACTTGATGTAGTCGGTGCGCAGCACCTCCAGCATCTCCGAGCGCACCAGCCGCAGCACCAGCGCCATCGGAAACAGCGCCAGCGTGACCGCCGGCAGCACCAGGTGCTTCAAGCCATCGACCGTCAGCAGGCCGGAGGTGAACGGCCCCAGCGCCACCACGTCGCCGCGGCCGAAGCTGGGCAGCCACTTCAGCACCACCGCAAAGATCAGGATCAGCAGGATGCCGATCAGGAAGTTGGGCAGCGACACGCCCAGCAGCGAGCCGGTCATCACCGCCTGCGACATGAACGTGCCGCGCCGCAGCGCCGCATATACGCCCAGCGGCACGCCCAGCAACAGGCCGAGCACCGCCGCCACGGCTGCCAGCTCCAGCGTGGCCGGAAAGCGCTCGGCGATCAGCGCCGACACCTTGCGGCCCTGGCGCAGGCTCATGCCGAATTCACCCTGCACCGCATTGCCGATGAAGTGCGCGAACTGCACCACGAAGGGCTTGTCCAGACCCAGATCGGCGCGCAACTGGGCGCGCTGCTCGACGGTGGCGTCCTGGCCCATCAGGTTGGTGACCGGATCACCGACGAACTGGAACAGCATGAAGGCGATGAACGCGACCGTGAGCATCACGATCATGGCCTGGAACAGGCGGCGAAGAATGAAGGCAAGCATGGGGGCCTGGTGGGCGGGCGGATGCCCGGGGCATCAGGGGCAAGGCCGGAACAGATCACAACGGCACCGGCAAGGTGCCGGCGGCAGACAGGACCGCATCATCCGCAAAGCGCGTGCCTGCCGCCAAGGGGGGAAGCCCCGATGGGCAGCCGACCGCGCAAGGCAATGCAGAACAGGCAGAAAAAAGCCGCCCGAAGGCGGCTTGGGTCACATGGGCCCAACCCCGAAGGGCCGACCCGTGTGCTTCTGACGATCAGAAGTTGTGCTTGATGCCGAAGTCGTAGCCGGCCTTCTCGGTGGCGACCGCGGTGTTGCGGACGTAGTCCGTGTACAGCGTGGTGCGCTTGCTCAGGGCGTAGTGGTAACCCACCGCGAAGCCCTTGGCGGCGTCGACCTTCGGGGCAGCGCCAGCACCGTCGCTGGTCAGCTTGCCGAAGCTGCCGCGCAGCTCGCCTTGGCCCATGGGGGCCACGGCCGTCAGCATGTACGACTTGTTCTTCGCGTTGGCATCGGTGGTGCCGGTGCCGATGAAGGCGCCGAGCTTGACCATGCCCAGGTTGTACGAAGCACCGAAGGTGGTCCACTTGCCAGCGGCGGCGCCGACAACACCCGTCTTCTCGTAGCCGAGGTTCAGGGCGAGCGGGCCAGCAGCGTAGCCCACCGAGAAGTTGAACGGCTTCTTGTTGAAGTTGTTGATGGCGTCGGTGGCTTCGGCGATCTGGGCGCCAAAGCTGAAGCCCGAAGCGGCGAAGTTGTAGGTCACCGAGCTGTCATTGCGCACGCGGGCGATGCCACCACCCGTCAGGGCTTGGTTCAGGCCAGTGCCCGGGGTGGCCGACACCACGGTGTCCCAGCCCCACGGATCGGCAACCAGCTGCGAACCCAGGAACGCGGTCGTGTATTCACGGCCCAGGCTGACCTTGCCGAACCCGCCTTGCAGGCCGACCAGCGAACGGGCGCCCCACATGCGGGTGGCGATGCCTTGACCGGCGCCGGTGTCGGCGTCGAAGCGGTGCTCGATGTTGAAGAAGGCGGACATGCCACCGCCCAGGTCTTCAACGCCGCGCAGGCCCAGGCGGCTGCCCGAACCGTTGCTCAGGTTCTTGGCCTTCTGGCCAACGCCCTTGTTGACCGACAGGTCGACGCGGCCGTACATCGTGACGCTGGACTGAGCGGAAGCAACGCTGACAAACGCGCCGAGCGCGGCCAAAACGATAAGTGACTTTTTCATGCAACTATCTCCTAGGTTGAACAAGAGGTCCCGACCCCGTAGAGAACCCTCTCACCGGGAGCGGTGGGGGCCGATCAGGCCAACCTCCTCATCGGAAGTTGTAGCTATTGCACCAGACCCCCGCCGCGAGCGCAAAGATTCGGCGCCAAAAAGGCCATAGCCTGTTGTCTGCCAACAACGAGCCTCGGCGCAAGGGCCCTGCGCTATCCTCGTTGCATGATCTCCAAGGACGACCTCATCAGCAGTGCCGATCTGGCGCTGCGCACCCTCGGCCGCTGCGCCCATGCGGCGCGCCCGATGCCGCGGCCGCCGGCCGCGACCGACGACAGCGGGCTGTCGCCCGAGGAGCGCCGTCTGGCCGGCGCGCTGATGCGGGTGAACCATGTGGGGGAGGTGTGCGCCCAGGCGCTGTACGCCGCGCAAGCGCTGACCGCCCGCACCCCCGAACTGCGGGCGCAGATGGCGGCGGCCGGCCGCGAGGAGACCGACCACCTGGCCTGGATCGAGCGTCGCCTGGGTGAACTGGGCGACCGGCCCAGCCTGCTGAATCCGCTGTGGTACGCCGGTGCCTTTGCCATCGGCCTGGCCGCCGGCCGGGCGGGCGACCGGGTCAGCCTGGGTTTTGTCGTCGAGACCGAGCGCCAGGTCGAAGCGCACCTGGCCAGCCACCTGCAGCGCCTGCCCGCGGGCGATGCCGCGTCACGCGCCGTCGTGGCGCAGATGAAGGACGACGAAACCCGCCATGCCGATCAGGCGCTGGCCGCCGGCGGCGCACCCATGCCCGCGCCGGTGCGCTGGCTGATGAAGGCGGCCGCAAGGGTGATGACGCGCACCGCGCACGTGATCTGAACTGCCGCGTCAGGCGGCCACGATCTCGTGCGTGGTGGTGATCTCGGCGGTCTTGGCCAGCATGATGGTGGCCGAGCAGTATTTTTCGTGCGACAGCGCGATGGCGCGCGCCACCGTCGCTTCGGCCAGGTTGCGGCCGCGCACGGTGAAGTGCAGGTTGATGCGGGTGAACACCTTCGGGTCGGTCTCGGCGCGATCGGCCTGCAGCTTGACCTCGCAGCCGGTGACGTCCTGGCGGCCGCGCTTGAGGATCAGCACCACGTCGTAGGCGGTGCAGGCGCCGGCGCCGGCCAGCAGGGTTTCCATCGGCCGCGGTGCCAGGTTGCGCCCCCCGCCATCGGGCGCGCCGTCCATCGTCAGCATATGGCCGCTGCCGGTCTCGGCGACGAAGCCCATGCCGGTCGACGGCACCCAGTGGATCGTGCATTCCATCGTCTAATTCTCCTGGCGTCGCCGCCTTGTGGTGGACCCGCTTGCGCCACGGCGCACCGAAGCTGTGCGTCGACGCCCCAGGCTCTGGAGCGTGCTCTCTAGAGTGGGCAGCGGCGATCATATTGCGGCGCAGCATTTCCCCCGCTAGACTGGGCCCATGGTTCGGTGGCTGAGAAGGTTCCGGGCCGTCGATCGTGCAAGTTGTCTCCTCCACCTCCTTCATTGGTGGATTCAGCCCGGGGCGCAAGCCCTGGGCTTTTTTCTTGGGGGCGTCCGGTCGATGCAGGCGGCTAACATCGCGCGCCGCACAATCCCTGACCGAAGGCTGCCCGCATGGCCCGCGCCACCCCGCCCGAATCCCGCCCCGCCAAGACCCCGGCACGACGCCGCGCATCGCCGGCGGCGGCCAAGCCCGACTACCTGAAGAAGATCCTCACCGCGCGGGTCTACGACGTCGCCATCGAGTCGCCGCTGGACGCCGCGCGCAGCCTGTCGCGGCGCGTGGGCAACACGGTGTGGCTCAAGCGCGAGGACCAGCAGCCGGTGTTCAGCTTCAAGCTGCGCGGTGCCTACAACAAGATGGCGCACCTGTCGGCCGAGGCGCTGGCCAAGGGCGTGATCTGCGCCTCCGCCGGCAACCACGCGCAGGGCGTGGCGCTGTCGGCCAAGAAGCTGGGCTGCCGCGCGGTGATCGTGATGCCGGTGACCACGCCGAAGCTGAAGATCGACGCGGTGGCCGCGCTCGGCGGCGAGGTGGTGCTGCACGGCGAGAGTTACTCCGATGCCCACACCCATGCGCTGTCGCTGCAGGCCGAGCAGGGCCTGACCTTCGTGCACCCGTTCGACGACCCCGACGTGATCGCCGGCCAGGGCACCATCGCGATGGAGATCCTGCGCCAGCACGAGGGGCCGATCGACGCCATCTTCGTGGCCATCGGCGGCGGCGGGCTGATCTCGGGCGTGGCCAGCTACATCAAGGCCGTGCGTCCCGAGATCAAGGTGATCGGCGTGCAGACGCGCGATTCGGACGCGATGGTGCGCTCGGTGCGCGCTGGCAAGCGGGTGACGCTGACCGACGTGGGGCTGTTCTCGGACGGCACCGCGGTCAAGCTGGTGGGCGAGGAAACCTTCCGCATCACGCGTGAACTGGTCGACGATTTCATCATCGTCGACACCGACGAGGTCTGCGCGGCGATCAAGGACGTGTTCCAGGACACGCGCAGCATCCTCGAGCCCGCCGGTGCACTGGGCGTGGCCGCCATCAAGCAGTACGTGGCGCAGCACAAGTGCAAGGGGCAGACGCTGGTGGCCATCACCTGCGGCGCCAACATGAACTTCGACCGCCTGCGCTTCGTCGCCGAGCGGGCCGAGTTCGGCGAGCAGCGCGAGGCCCTGTTCGCGGTCACCATCCCCGAGGAGCGCGGCTCGTTCAAGCGCTTCTGCGAACTGGTGGGGCCGCGCGCGGTGACCGAGTTCAACTACCGCATCTCGGACGCCAAGGTGGCGCATGTCTTCGTCGGCCTGGCGATCAACAAGCGCGACGAGGCCGACAAGATCGCGCGCAACTTCGTGCGGCACGGCTTTGCCACCGTCAACCTGACCGACGACGAACTGGCCAAGGAGCATGTGCGCCACCTGGTGGGCGGGCGCTCGGCCTTGGCCGCCGACGAGCGGCTGTTCCGCTTCGTCTTCCCCGAGCGGCCGGGCGCGCTGATGCGCTTTCTCTCCAGCCTGCACCCCGACTGGAACATCAGCCTGTTCCACTACCGCAACCAGGGCGCTGACTACGGCCGCATCCTGGTCGGCCTGCAGGTGCCCGGCAAGACCGCCGCCGATCGCAGGGCCTTCAAGGACTTTCTCGAGGCCCTGGCCTATCCGTGCGTGGAGGAATCGAGCAACCCGGTGTATCAGTTGTTCTTGCGCTGAAGCGGCCTGCATACACTGGATCGCATGTCACTCATCGCCCCCACGTCGAACCCGCTGCTCGAACAGGCCTTGCTGGGCAAGCTGCACCGCCGCGAGTTGCTGCAGGGCGGTCTGGGTGAGCTGGAGCCGGTGGCCGTGCGGCTGGGGCTGCTGCAGCATTCGCTGAAACCGCGCTTTCGCGAACCGCAGCTGGTGATCTTCGCGGCCGATCACGGCCTGGTGGTCGACGGCATCCAGGCCGCGCCGGGCCGCCAGACCGATGAGATGGTCCAGCAGATCCTCGCCGGCCAGCAGCCGGTGTCGGTGTTTGCGCGGCAGCAGGGCCTGGCCTTGTCGGTGGTCGATTGCGGCGTGGCCACCACGCTGCCGCCGCACGAGCGGCTGGTGCTGCGCAAGATCGCCCACGGCACGCGCAATGCCCGGGTGGGCAACGCGATGAGCCTGGAGCAGGCGCATGCGGCCATCCGCGCCGGCATGGAGATCGGCGACAGCCTGCGTGGCAACCTGCTGGCCTGTGCCGGCCTGGGCGTGGGCAGCCACGAGAGCGCCGCCCTGGTGCTGGCCCGGCTGACCGACACGCCCGTGCGCGAGCTGATGGTGAGCGGCCCGCAGATGAACCCCGACCTGCTGGCCCACCTGATGATCGTGGTGCAGGGCGCGCAAGGCCGGCACCGCGAGGTGACCGATGCGGTCGAGGTGCTGGCGGCCTTCGGCGGCTTCGAGACCGCGGTGATGGTGGGGGCGATGCTGGTGGCCGCGAGCAAGCGGCACCTGATCATGATCGACGGCATCGCCGCCTGCGCCGCCTTGATGGTGGCCTCGCGCATCGCCGAATCGGTGACCGACTACTGCGTGTTCTGCCGCAGCCAGACGCATCAGGGCCTGGACCGCACGTTGGGGCTGTTCCATGCCAGCGCGCTGCTCGAGCTCGGCCTGGACGCCGCGGACGGCACGGGCGCCTGCCTGTCCTGGCCGCTGGTCAGCAGCGCGGCAGCCCTGCTGACCGATCTGGTCGAGGACGATGTCTCGCAACCCGCGGGCATCGATCCGCCGATCATCCAGAGCCTGTACGACCCCAGCAGCGCGACGGTGCCCGGCCTGCCTTGAGCTGACCGACAGCCGGGCCGGCCAGCAAAAAGGGCACCCTGCGGGTGCCCTTCTTCATGGTGCGCGGTGAACCGTCAGGCCGAGAAGCTCGATCCGCAGCCGCAGGTGGTGGTGGCGTTGGGGTTCTTGATGACGAACTGCGCGCCCTGCAGGTCTTCCTTGTAGTCGATCTCGGCGCCCATCAGGTACTGCAGACTCATCGCGTCGATCAACAGCGTGACGCCGTTCTTGTTCATCGCGGTGTCGTCGTCGTTGACGACCTCGTCGAAGGTGAAGCCGTACTGGAAGCCCGAGCAGCCGCCGCCCTGCACGAAGACGCGCAGCTTCAACTCGGGGTTGCCCTCTTCGGCGACCAGATCGGCCACCTTGGCGGCGGCGCTGTCGGTGAAGATCAGCGGTGCGGGCATTTCGCCAGTTTCGGGGGCGAGGGTTTCGGCAACGGCGTTCATCGGCACTCCTGCATCAAGGTCGGGACCCGCACGCGGCGGGCCGGAAAGGGCTAAATCCTACTACGGCTCTCGGGAAATGAGGGCGATGGCCACAAAGCCAACCCCGCAAGTTGGGGCATGTGTTCAGCAGCGGCGGCCGGCCCCATTGAAAAAGGCCGCACGAAGCGGCCTCGGGTCTGGCGAGCCAGCGGCGGATCAGCGCTTGCTGAACTGCTTGCGACGACGGGCGCCGTGCAGGCCGACCTTCTTGCGCTCCACCTCGCGGGCATCGCGGGTGACGAAACCGGCGCGGCTCAGGTCGGGCTTGAGCGTTGCGTCGTAGTCGATCAGGGCGCGGGTGATGCCGTGGCGCACGGCGCCGGCCTGGCCGGATTCACCACCACCGCGCACGTTGACCTTGATGTCGAACGCCATCTCGTTGTTCGTCAGCAGCAGCGGCTGCTTGACGATCATGATCGAGGTCTGGCGGCCGAAATAGTCGCCCACGGGCTTGCCGTTGACCACGATCTGGCCTTCGCCACGCTTGATGAACACGCGGGCCACCGACGATTTGCGGCGGCCGGTGCCGTAGTTCCAATTGCCGATCATCACCGCTCCTTAGGATTCCAGCGCTGCAATTTCCAGCGCTTTGGGCTGCTGGGCAGTGTGCGGATGCGATGCACCGGCATACACCTTCAGCTTCTTGATCATCGCGTAGCCCAGCGGGCCCTTGGGCAACATGCCCTTGACCGCCTTCTCGAGCGCGCGGCCGGGGTGCTTGGCCTGCATCTCTTTGAAGCTGGTGGCGTGGATGCCACCCGGGTAGCCCGAGTGCCGGTAGTACATCTTGTCTTCGGCTTTGGCGCCGGTGACACGGATCTTTTCGGCATTGACGACGATGATGAAATCACCGGTATCGACGTGAGGCGTGTAAATGGCCTTGTGCTTGCCGCGCAAACGGAGTGCCACTTCGCTGGCGACACGTCCGAGCACCTTATCGGTGGCATCAAGCACAAACCACTCGTGCGTCACCTCGGCCGGTTTGGCGCTGAAGGTCTTCATGAGGGTCTTTCGGGTTGGGCCGGCGCCCACCATGGGCACCGCACCGTCGATGGCTCTTCGGTGCCTGCTGCCAACGCCTCGGAACCGCTTATCAGGGCGACCTCTCGGCTGTCTGCAACCACGGGGCCTGCTTCGTTGACTTCTTGGAAGCCGGCCCATGCACCACCCCGCCATCATTGGGGGCAGCCGAGCATTATAGCCAGACTTCGCCGCGTGCGCAGATCCGGTCGACGGACTCGACGGGTTAGGCAGGTCCACCCATGATTGACATCACCCGAGGCCGGTGGTGGCCGTAGTATCAGGGTTTACGCTAGTCCAACGGATTTGACCATGCCCAACGCACCCGAGCTTTCCCCGGCCGCCCGTCTCGAGGCGGCGGGCCCGGCTGCGTCGCCGCCGCCCGCGCCACCGTTTGCGCCGTGGATCCCGATCCGCTCGCTGTCGCCGCGCCACCGCGAGCGCATTGCCGCGCATCTGCTGGCACTGTCCGAGCGCGACCGCTACCTGCGCTTCGGCTATGCGGCGGGCGATGCGCAGATCCAGCGCTATGTGGACGGCCTCGACTTCGACCGCGACGAGGTGTTCGGCGTGTTCAACCGCCGCCTGCAACTGATCGCGCTGGCGCATCTGGCCTTTCCACAGCCGGGCCAGCCGGGGCCGCAGGCGGCCGAATTCGGCGGCTCGGTGGTGGCAGCCGCGCGTGGGCGCGGTTACGGCGCGCGACTGTTCGAGCACGCCATGTTGCACGCGCGCAACCGCGGGCTCGACACGCTGTTCATCCATGCCCTGAGCGAAAACACCGCCATGCTGCGCATCGCCCGCAAGGCCGGCGCCCGCGTCGAGCGCGAGGGCAGCGAGTCCGACGCCTACCTCAAGTTGCCGCAGGACACGCTGGCCTCACAGGTGGAGCAATGGGTGGGCGACGGGGCGGCCGAGATCGATTACCGGCTCAAGCAGCAATCGCGGCTGGTGGGGTCGCTGATCGACGCCATCGGCGAGGTGCGCTCGGGCATCGGCAAGCAACCAGGCCAAGCCGCGAAGGATTGAGCGCCTGCATCGGCGCCCCACGCGCGGTGGCGGGGGCTGCCCCTCGGATGCGGGGCGTCCCCTTGGCAGGACCACCCTGCCCGGATGGTGCCGCCCGGGATGGGGCTCGGGGTAATATCGCTTCAACAGGTTTTTCGCTTTTTGCGTGTCGCCGGCCGCCCTGGCGATTCGAGCCCCCCCTACCGCTGACCGCAGGCACGATGCAGCAGTACCTTCCATGGTTCATCGCCACCGCGGCGCTTGCAGTTCTGGCCACGCTGGCCGGGATGTGGGGCATGCGGGTGCTGCGACGCCCGCCCCCCGGCCCCCCGCCGTTGCCGGTGGAATGGGACCTGCTGCCGCGCCCGGTGTTCACCGCCGACGAACGGCGCGTCTACCGGCAACTGCGTGAAGCCCTGCCGCACCACATCGTGCTGGCCAAGCTGCCGCTGGTGCGCTTCTGCCAGCCCAACGACCCCAAGGCCGTGCGTTTCTGGTTCGACCTGCTGGGCGCCAACCACGTGACGTTTGCCGTGTGCAGCGCCAACGGCCGCGTGCTGGCGGCGATCGACCTCAGCTACGACCGCGGCGGGCCGCCCGGGCGATCCACCCGCATCAAGCAGGCGGTGCTGGCGGCGTGCCGCGTGCGCTACCTGCGCTGCCCGGCCGACCACCTGCCGTCGATCCCCGAGCTGCAGCTGCTGGTGCCGCAGGGCAGCAACGCCTCGCGCGGGCCGCAGCCGGCGCAGGGGGCCACCGCGATGCCGGGGGCGATGCCGGGCACCGCGGCGGCCTCGCGGCGACGCGAGCGCAGCACGCTGTGGCAGGACTCGATGGCGTTCTCCGACTCGTTCTTCTCGTCGCAGCGCGAGTTCGACACCGGTCACGGCGAGTTGCGGCCCCTGGGCGAGCCGGGCGACAGCCCGGCTGCTATGGTGCCGGATGCATTCGCCGAGCCGCGCAGCCTGCGCCACTGATCCCGCCGCCGACACCGGCACCAGCGCCCACCCGTTCGACCGCCTCACGCCGCAGGCGGTGCTCGACGCGCTCGATGCCACCGGCCTGCGCGGCGACGGCCGGCTGCTGCAGCTCAACAGCTACGAGAACCGTGTCTTCCAGGTGATGCTGGAGGACGGCGGCGCGGTGGTCGCCAAGTTCTACCGGCCCGGGCGCTGGAGCGATGCCCAGATCCTGGAAGAACATGGCTTCGCCGCCGAGCTGGCCGCCGCCGAAGTGCCGGTGGTGGCGCCCCTGCCGCTGGGCGATGGCCAGACGCTGGCCCATGCCCTGATCGACGGCCAGCCGTTCCGGCTGGCGGCCTATCCACGCCGATCCGGCCATGGGCCCGAACTGGACCAGCCCGACACGCTGCGCTGGCTGGGCCGCTTCATCGCCCGGCTGCATGCGGTGGGCGGCCAGCGGGCGTTCGCCCACCGGCGCACGCTGGATGCGCGGACGTTCGGCCATGCGCCCCTGGCGCGGCTGCTGGCGATGGATCTGATCCCGCCGGCGCAGCTGGACGGCTGGCGCAGCACCTGCCAGCAGGCGCTGGCGATGGTGGATGCGGCCTTCGCCGCGGTGCCGGCGCAGCCGCTGCGCCTGCACGGCGATTGCCACCCCGGCAACATCCTGTGGCGTGACGAAGGCTATGCCGGCGGCCCACACATCGTCGACCTGGACGACGCGGTGATGGGCCCGGCGATCCAGGACCTGTGGATGCTGCTGTCGGGCAGCCCCGAAGCGATGCGCGGCCAGATGGCCGCGGTGCTGCAGGGCTACCGCCAGTTCCGCCGCTTCGATGCGCGCGAGCTGGCGCTGATCGAGCCGCTGCGCACCCTGCGCATGATCCACCACAGCGCCTGGCTGGCCGAACGCTGGAGCGACCCGGCGTTTCCGATCGCATTCCCCTGGTTCGGCACCGGCGGCTACTGGGGGCAGCAGACCATGCAGCTGCACGAGCAGATCGAGGCGATGGCGCAGCCACCGCTCGATCTGGAGTGGCTGGACTGAGGGTCAGGCACTCAGCAGCTTGGTGACGCGCGCCACGTAGGCCGCCGGGTCGTCCAGCTGCCCACCCTCGGCCAGCAGCGCCTGGTCGAACAGGATGTGGGCCAGGTCGTCGAAGCGTGCATCGTCGCCCGCCAAACGCTTGACCAACGCATGCTCGGCATTGACCTCCAGGATCGGCTGGGACTTCGGCGCCGTCTGGCCCGCCTGCTTCAACATGCGCGCCAGGTGGCCGCTCATGTCGCCTTCGTCGGTCACCAGGCAGGCCGGTGAATCGACCAGGCGGGTGGTCACGCGCACGTCCTTGGCGCGGTCCTTCAGCGCGGCCTTCAGCTTGTCGAGCGTCGGCTTGAAGGACTCGGCCACGGCTTCGGCCTGCTTCTTCTCGTCCTCGTCGAGCAGCTTGTCCAGGTCGACACCGCCCTTGGCCACGCTCTGCAGTTCCTTGCCCTCGAACTCGTAGAGGTGGCTCAGCATCCACTCGTCGACGCGGTCGACCAGCAGCAGCACCTCGATGCCCTTCTTCTTGAAGATCTCGAGCTGCGGGCTGGCCTTGGCCGCGGCCAGGCTGTCGGCGGTGATGACGTAGATCGCTTCCTGGCCTTCCTTCATGCGCGACACGTAGTCGGCGAAGGACACGCCCTCGTCGGCATGGGTGCTGGCAAAGCGGAACAACTTGGCCAGGCGCTCGCGGTTGGCAAAGTCCTCGCCGATGCCTTCCTTGAGCACCGCGCCGAACTCCTTCCAGAAGGCCAGGTACTTGGCGCGGTCGTCGGCGCTGTCGCTGTCGGCCAGGCTTTCCAGCATGCCCAGCACGCGCTTGGTGCTGCCCTCGCGGATGGCCTTGACGTCGCGGCTTTCCTGCAGCAACTCGCGGCTCACGTTCAGCGGCAGGTCGGCCGAGTCGATCACGCCCTTGACGAAGCGCAGGTACACCGGCATCAGCGCCTCGGCATCGTCCATGATGAACACGCGCTTGACGTAGAGCTTCACGCCGCCGCGCTTGTCGCGGTTCCACATGTCCATCGGCGCCTTGGCCGGCACATACAGCAACTGGGTGTACTCGCTGCGGCCCTCGACCCGGTTGTGGGTGTAGGCCAGCGGGGCCTCGCTGTCGTAGCTGATCTGCTTGTAGAAGTCCTGGTACTCGGCGTCGGTGATGTCGCTCTTGCTGCGTGCCCACAGCGCGGCGGCCTTGTTCACCGTCTCCCACTCGTCCTTCTTGACCTGCTTGCTGGCCTCGGCGTCCCACTCCTCCTTCTGCATCAGGATGGGCAGCGAGATGTGGTCGCTGTACTTGCCGATGATGGACTTGAGCTTCCAGGTCGACAGGAACTCGGCCTCCTCGTCGCGCAGGTGCAGGATCACGTCGGTGCCGCGGGTGGCGCGGGTGATGGTCTCCAGCTCGTACTCGCCGGTGCCTTCGCTGCTCCAGCGCACGCCATCCGTCTCGGGCGCGCCGGCGCGGCGGGTTTCGACCGTGATGCGGTCGGCGACGATGAAGCCCGAGTAGAAGCCCACGCCGAACTGGCCGATCAGGTTGGCGTCCTTCTTCTGGTCGCCTTCCAGCTTGGCCATGAACTCGCGCGTGCCGCTCTTGGCGATGGTGCCCAGGTGCGAGGCGGCCTCCTCGGCGCTCATGCCGATGCCGTTGTCGCGGATGGTGATGGTCTTGGCCTCGGCGTCGAACAGGACCCGGATCTCGAGGTTGGGCTGGTCCTCGAACAGCGCGTTGTTGTCCAGCGCCTCGAAGCGCAGCTTGTCGCAGGCGTCCGACGCGTTGGAGACCAACTCGCGCAGGAAGATCTCCTTGTTGGAATACAGCGAGTGGGTGACGAGGTGCAGGATCTGCTTGACTTCGGCCTGGAAGGCGTGGGTTTGCTTGGTCATGGGCGGTTCTCGGTGTGATCGGACATGTTGTCTGGCCGGCAGATCGGGCGACAAGGTCGCCAGCGCAACGCCGGCTTGCGGGCGGCATTTTGGGGCCAGGTGCCGGCTTTCAAGCCCGGGCCGGTCTGCGCATGACCGCCGACAAGCCGCGCGCGCCGCGGATTGGGCATCATGCGCGCCATGCCTCACGCCACCGTCGCCACCGTCGCCGCCGACCTGATCGCGCTGATCGAATCCCGCCTGCGGCCCGATGCGGCACCGCGGGTGCGCGCCATCCACCTGCCGCCCATGCCCTGGACCGGCACCAAGGACGGCGAGTTCGGTGCGGTCGAACTCGACAGCGGCGCACTGGGCTTGAGCTACGTGCTGCTGGACGACACGCTGGCCACGCTGACCGGGCTGGACGGCCAGCGCCTGATCGGCAGCGACGCGCTGGCGCTGGCCCGTTTGTGGCGCGACGGCCAGGGCGCCGAACGCACGCTGGGCTTTGCCGCGGTGAACGCGCTGAGCCGGCATTTGTTCGACCGCGACGGCCTGGTGCCGCCCGACGCGCCCGACTCGATCGGCGGGCTCGATCCCCAGCCGGGCGAGCACATCGGCATGGTCGGCTTCTTCCCGCCGCTGGTGAAGCCGGTGACCGAGCACGGCGCGCGGCTGACGGTGCTGGAACTGCGCGCCGACCTGGCCGGCAGCCACCCCGGCTTCGAGGTCACGCTCGACCCGGCCGCCTTGCAGACCTGCGACAAGGTGCTGATGACCAGCACCGTGCTGCTCAACGACACGCTGGACGCCGTGCTGGCCCACTGCCGCCACGCCCGCGCGGTGGTGATGATCGGCCCCGGCGCCGGCTGCCTGCCCGAGCCGCTGTTCAACCGCGGCGTCACCGCGCTGGGCGGCGCCTGGATCGAAGACCGCGCCGGCTTCGTCGCCGCGTTGCGCAGCGGTGCGCCCTGGGGCCGCTGCGCGCGCAAGGTGGTGTGGCGGCGCTAGCCATCGCCCGGCGCTGATGGACAGGCATGGCATGCTTGCCGCACCGCCAGCCCGGCATCCGCCCCATCGAACCATGGCCGACGCGCCCGTACCTCCGCCCCCCTCCTCACCGACCGGCTCGCTCGCCGGCTTGCGCATCGACCGCAGCGCCACGCCGCTGAAGCGCCGGCGCCGACGCTGGCCGATCGTGCTGGCACTGCTGACGGTGGCCGCCGGCGCTGCCGTGGTGCTGATGCCACGCAAGACCGAGGTGCAGGTCAGTTCGGTGCTGGCGGCCTATCCGTCGCAGCAGTACGCCGACCTCACCGCCTCGGGCTACGTGGTGGCCCAGCGCCGCGCTGCCGTGGCCAGCAAGGGCACCGGCCGGCTGGTCGAGCTGCGGGTGCGCGAGGGCAGCGTGGTCAAGCAAGGCGACCTGATCGGCCGGCTCGACGCCAGCGACGTGCAGGCCGCCATCGGGGCCACCCAGGCCGGTGTGGCACAGGCCCAGGCCGCCAAGGCGCAGGCCGAAGCCGCGCTTGGCCAGGCCCGGGCCGAACTGGCCAACGCCGAGGTGGAACTGAAGCGCCAGCAGGACCTGCGCGCTCAGGGCTTCGTCTCGGCGCAGGCGGTGGACGGCGCCGACCGGCGCGCCGCCGTGGCCCGCTCGGCGCTGGGCACCCAGCAGGCGGCGATCAACGCGGCCCAGGCCGCCATCGCCCAGAGCCTGGCGCAGGTGCGCATGCAGCAGGTCAACCAGGCCAACACCGAGATCCGCGCGCCCTTCGACGGCGTGGTGCTGGTGAAGAACGCCAACGTGGGCGACATGATCACGCCCTTCTCCAGCGCCAGCGGCACCTCGGGCGCGGTGGTGACGATGGCCGACATGGCCACGCTCGAGGTGGAGGCCGATGTCTCCGAGAGCAACGTGGCGCGCATCAAGCCCGAGCAGCCGGTGGAGATCACGCTGGATGCGCTGCCCGAGCTGCGTTTCCGCGGCAACGTCTCGCGCATCGTGCCCACGGTCGACCGCGCCAAGGCCACGGTGATGACCAAGATCCGCTTCGAGGCGCTGGATCCGCGCATCCTGCCGGAGATGAGCGCCAAGGTGAGCTTCCTGACCAAGCCCGCCACCGCCGAGGACCAGCGGTCGGTGATCGCCGTCAACCCCAAGGCCATCGTCGAGCG
Source organism: Aquabacterium sp. (assembly GCA_030654555.1). Classification (GTDB taxonomy): domain Bacteria; phylum Pseudomonadota; class Gammaproteobacteria; order Burkholderiales; family Burkholderiaceae_C; genus Pseudaquabacterium. The sequence continues at coordinate 4,154 of JAURXG010000374.1, read as the reverse complement.
CGACGGCAAGCCGGTGGTCTTTCGCCTGACCGGTGAGACGGTCGAGGCCGTGCCGGTGACCCGCGGCCGCAAGATCGGCGACGTGCAGGAGGTGACCGGCACCGCGCTGAAATCGGGTGAACGCGTGGTGCTGAGCCCGGCCGATGCGCTGAAAGCCGGCGCCCGGGTGGTGGTGGTCAGCAAGTGAAGACCCGCCCATGACCCCCGCCTTGATCGACATCCAGCACCTCAGCAAAGGTTATGTGCGCGGTGGCCAGGCGATCCCCGTACTGCTGGACATCCACCTCGAGGTGATGCCCGGCGAGTTCGTCGCGCTGATGGGGCCCAGCGGCTCGGGCAAGAGCACGCTGCTGAACCTGATCGCCGGCATCGACAAGCCCACTGCCGGCACGATCAAGATCGGCGGCATCGACATCGCCGGCCTGAGCGAAGGTGAACTGGCCGACTGGCGCGCCGCCAACGTCGGTTTCATTTTTCAGTTCTACAACCTGCTGCCGGTGCTGAGCGCCTTCGACAACGTCGAGCTGCCGCTGCTGCTGACCGGCCTGTCGTCGCGCCAGCGGCATGAGCGCGTGGCCCAGATGCTGCAGCTGGTGGGCCTGACCGACCGCGCCGACCACTACCCCAGCGAGCTGTCGGGCGGCCAGCAGCAGCGCGTGGCGATCGCCCGCGCGCTGGTGACCGACCCGGTGCTGATCGTCGCCGACGAGCCCACCGGCGACCTGGACCGCCACACCGGCGAAGAGGTGCTGAGCCTGCTCGACCAGCTGGTGCACGAGCTCGGCAAGACCATCGTGATGGTGACGCACGACCCCAAGGCCGCCGCCCGCGCAGGCAGGATGGTGCACCTGGAAAAAGGCGTGCTGGTCGACGAAGTCGGGGCCTGACGTGTTCCTGTTCAAGCTGCTGCTGAAGAACGCCTTCCGCCACAAGCTGCGCACCGGCCTGACGCTGGTGGGGCTGGTGGTGGCGATCTGCGCCTTCGGCCTGCTGCGCACCATCGTCGACGCCTGGTACGCCGGCGTCGAAGGCAGCAGCAGCACCCGGCTGGTGGTGCGCAGCAACATCTCGCTGACCTTTCCGCTGCCGCTGAACTACGCGCCGCGGCTGCGCGCTGTGGAAGGCGTGCAGCAGGTCAGCTGGGCCAACTGGTTCGGCGGCGTCTACATCACCGAGCGCAACTTCTTCCCGCAGTTCGCGGTCGATCCGGTCAGCTACCTGGCGCTGTACCCCGAGTACCGCATCCCTGACGAGCAGAAGCTGGCCTTCTTCCGTGATCGCCAGGGCGCGGTGGTGGGCCGCAAGCTGGCGGACAAGTTCGGCTGGAAGATCGGCGACCAGATCCCGCTGCGCGGCACCATCTTCCCCGGCACCTGGACCTTCACCTTGCGCGGCATCTGGGACGGCGCCGAGGCCAAGACCGACGAGAGCCAGCTGCTGATGCACTGGGGCTACATCAACGAGGCGCTGCGCCAGCGCTACAAGGGCCGCAGCGACCAGGTGGGCGTCTACATCGTCGGCATCGACGAGCCCAACAACGCCGCGGCGGTGGGCCAGCGGGTGGACAAGATGTTCGCCAACTCGCTGGCCGAGACCATGACCGAGACCGAGGCCGCCTTCCAGCTGAGCTTCGTGTCGATGAGCGAGGCCATCCTGGTCGCCGTGCAGGCGGTGAGCCTGATCATCGTGGTGATCATCATGGCGGTGATGGCCAATACGATGACGATGACCGCCCGCGAACGGCTGGCCGAGTACGCCACGCTGAAGGCGCTGGGCTTTTCGCCCGGCTTCGTGGTGCGGCTGCTGTTCGGCGAGAGCCTGCTGATCGCCGCGCTCGGCGGCGTGGCCGGGCTGCTGCTGACCTGGCCGCTGGCCGGCGCCTTCCGCAGCGCGGCGGGCACGCTGTTCCCGGTGTTCCAGGTCTCGGGGCTGACGATGGCGCTGCAGCTGCTGGCCGCCCTGGGCGTGGGCGCCGTGGCCGCCGCCTGGCCGGCCTGGCGCATGAGCCGCATCGACATCGTCGCCGGCCTCCGGCACGTGGGCTGAGCCGATGCGGGCGGTGCCTTTCAGCTACATCGCCCGCAACCTGTGGGTGCGGCGCGTCACCACGCTGCTGACGGCCGGTGGCATGGCGTTGGTGGTCTACGTCTTCGCCACCGTGCTGATGATGAGCGAGGGCATCCGCAGCACGCTGGTGGCCACCGGCCAGCCCGACAACGTGATGGTGCTGCGCAAGGGCGCCGGCGCCGAGATCAACAGCGCCATCGGCCGCGAGCAGGCGGCCATCCTGTCCACCCTGCCGGGCATCGCCACCGACGGCCTGGGCCGCCCGCTGGTCAGCGCCGAGCCGGTGGTGCTGATCAACCTGAGCAAGCGCAGCAACGGCAAGCCCAGCAACGTGACCGTGCGCGGCACCTCGGCGCTGGGCCTGCAGCTGCGCCCGGGCGTGAAGATCGTCGAAGGCCGCATGTTCCGGCCCGGCACCTCCGAGATCGTGGTGGGCCGCGCCACGGCGCTGGGCTTCGCCGGCATCGACCTCGGCGCCACGCTGCGTTTTGCCGGGCGCGACTGGCTGATCGTGGGCCGCTTCGATTCAGGCCGCAGCGGGTTTGATTCCGAGGTGTGGGGCGACGCCGAGCAGATGGCGCAGGCCTTCCGCCGCAACGTGTTCTCGATCGTCGTGTTCAGGCTGGCCGACAGCGGGCTGTTCGAGGCCACCCGGGCGCGCATCGAGGACGACCCGCGTCTGGCGCTGGAGGCCAAACCCGAGGTCCGCTTCTACGCCGAGCAGAGCGAGGCGCTGGCCACCTTCATCAACATCCTGGGGCTGAGCTTGGCGGTGATCTTCTCGATCGGCGCGGTGGTGGGCGCGATGATCACGATGTTCGCCGCGGTGGCCTCGCGCATCGGCGAGATCGGCACGCTGCGCGCGCTGGGTTTCCGGCGCGGCGCGGTGCTCACCGCCTTCATGGCCGAAAGCCTGCTGCTGGCCGCGCTGGGCGGCGTGGTGGGGCTGGCAGCGGCCAGCGGCATGCAGGCGGTGGACGTGTCGACCACCAACTTCCAGACCTTTGCCGAACTGGCCTTCCGCTTCGTGATGACACCGCGCATCGCCGTGCAGGCCATGGTGTTCGCGCTGGCGATGGGGGTGGTGGGCGGCTTCATCCCGGCGTGGCGGGCGGCCCGCCTGCAGATCGTCGACTGCTTACGGGCGGCGTGAACTATCCGGAACATGAAATGCGAACTTAACCGGACTTGTCAGCCTGTCGAACCAGGCTGACGCCCCTCCGATGCGCGCCGCACATGTCACCATAATCCAGCCCTGATTTTGCGCGGCTCGCTCCGAAGCACGCCTGCTATCTTCCCCGAATGCTCGCTCCCACCATGAACTCCAACACCAAGATTGCAGATACCTATCGCCCAGATATCGATGGCTTGCGAGCAATTGCCGTATCTGCCGTGATGATATTTCACGCCAAAGAGAATCTCCTACCGGGCGGATTCGTTGGTGTCGACATCTTCTTCGTCATCTCCGGATATCTGATAACCAAGCACATTGCCGCGGAGATTAGTGCCAATCGGTTTTCACTGGGCGAGTTTTACCGCAGGCGCATCCGCCGCATCGTGCCGATGATGATGGTGGTGGTGGCGACTACGTTGCTCCTGTCCATGCTGCTGATGACGCCAGCAGATGCAAGGAACGTTGCGAAGTCAGCGGTCTGGTCCATTGCGTCCATGGCCAACATTCACTTTCTTCGCGATTTGGACTCGAGTTACTTCGCTGCCAGCAGCGCCGAAGTGCCACTTCTGCACCTATGGTCGCTGGGTGTCGAAGAGCAATTCTATTTTTTCTGGCCCCTGCTCCTTGTAGTGGCACAGCGACGCCTTGGACCGGTCGTGATGATTGGCTTGACGCTGCTGCTGACGGTTTCCTCGTTTGAACTTGCCGCGCAGCTTTTGCCCGACAACGCCTCGTTCGCCTATTACATGTTGCCTACGCGAATGGGCGAACTGCTCATCGGCGGAATCCTCGGCTTGGCAGCGGCACTCACACATTGGCGTGTGTCGAAGCGCTTGGCGAACCTCTCAGGTTGGCTGGGCATTGCACTCATCACCTGCAGTTTGGCATTCATAGACCGCACACAGCCCTTTCC
>JAURXG010000352.1 GCA_030654555.1 Aquabacterium sp. | reverse complement strand
GAACTCCTCGCCGCCCCAGCGGCCGGCCAGGTCGCCGCGCCGCAGCGCCGCCTGCAGCAGGCTGGCCACCAGGCACAGGGCGCGGTCGCCGCTGTCGTGGCCACGGCTGTCGTTGATCTGCTTGAAGCGGTCGAGGTCGATCAGCAGCACCGTCACCGGATCGCCGTGGCGGCGCGCCTGGGCGATCAGCGCGGTGGCCTCGTCCTGCAGCGCGCGGCGGTTGAGCAGCCCGGTCAGGCTGTCGGTGCGCGCCAGCGACTGCAGCGCACGCTCGGCTTCCTCGCGCCAGGCCACCAGCAAGCCCACCGAGTTGAGCACCACGGTCAGGTTGCTCAACACCGCCGCCACCAGGTTCACCGGGTGCGGCGCGCGCAGGCTGGGGTAGCTCTCGGTGAAGAACGCCGCCAGCACGCCGCGCCAGGCGGTGGCCACGGCCAGCGCGGCCAGGCTGCTGGCCATGATCAGGCGCCAGCGCGGGTTGGCTTGCGGCGCACGCCACAGCAGCGCCAGGCTGACGATGGCCATCTGCAGCGCCAACCCGAAATTGGACCAGCCCGCGCGAAACGGGTAGCTGTCGAAGCCGATGCCGTAGCCCAGCGGGGTCAGCACGGCCAGGGCCCAGACCAGCCGGCCGCCCGGGCGCAAGCCCAGCCAGCCGCGCATCGACTGCCACAGCAGCGCCAGCCCCAGTGACAGGCCCACCAGGGCCGAGATGGACAAGGCCCGGTCGAATGCGCCGCCCGACAGCACCAGGCAGGTCCAGCCCAGGGTCTGCACGATCAGCGCCCCCTGCGCGAAGCGCGCGGCCACGCTGACGCGCCAGCCCATGATCGCGGGGATCGCGATCGACAGCGCGATCATGTTGATCATCATCACGACCAACAGCGTCTGGACGTCGAGTTTCATCAGCCCTGGTAAGTGGTGCTCAAGACACCGATGGTTCCAGGCGCGAGCGCGCCGGGATCGGCGGGGTGCAGCGCAGACACGTCAACGCCGCGGCGCCGCCTTGCAGCGCCTCAGACGGGTTTCGGCCTGTCCGGCCCAAACTGAAGCACGGCGTCCGCTGGCGGCGCCGCCGACGCGCCTACTGGAACGCCACCTCGGCGAAGCTGCGCAGCTTGCGGCTGTGCAGTTGGTCGAGCCGCTGGCGGCGCAATAGTTCAATCGCCCGCATGCCGATGCGCAGGTGCTGGTCGACGCGCTCGCGGTAGAAGGCGTTGGCCATGCCGGGCAGCTTGATCTCGCCGTGCAGCGGCTTGTCGCTGACGCACAGCAGCGTGCCGTAGGGCACGCGGAAGCGGAAGCCGTTGGCGGCGATGGTGGCGCTCTCCATGTCCAGCGCCACCGCGCGGCTCTGGCTGAAGCGGCGCTCGGGGCCCGGATGCGGCAGCAGCTCCCAGTTGCGGTTGTCGGTGCTGGCCACGGTGCCGGTGCGCAGGATCTTCTTCAGCTCGAAGCCCTCGAGCTGGGTGACCTCGGCCACCGCGCGCTCCAGCGCCAGCTGCACCTCGGCCAGTGCGGGAATGGGCACCCACAGCGGCAGCTCCTCGTCGAGCACATGGTCTTCGCGCACATAGGCATGGGCCAGCACGTAGTCGCCCAGGTTCTGGGTGTTGCGCAGGCCGGCGCAGTGGCCCAGCATCAGCCAGGCATGCGGGCGCAGCACGGCGATGTGGTCGCTGATGTTCTTGGCGTTGCTGGGCCCCACGCCGATGTTGACCATGGTGATGCCGCTGCCGTCGGCGCGCACCAGGTGGTAGGCCGGCATCTGCGGCAGGCGCGGCAGCGCGGCGCCATAGGCGTCTTCGGGGTCGGCGGCGGTGCCGGCGCGCCGGGTGACCAGGTTGCCGGGCTCGACGAAGGCGATGTAGTCGTCGCTCTCGGCGGCATGCTTGGGCCAGTTGCCCAGCAGGCCGCCCTGGCCCAGTGGCTTGGCCATCATCTCGTGGCCCAGCCGCACGAACTCGTCGATGTAGAACTGGTAGTTCGTGAACAGCACGAAGTTCTGGAAATGCTCGGGCGAGGTGCCGGTGTAGTGGCGCATGCGCTGCAGCGAATAGTCCACCCGCGGCGCGGTGAACAGCGCCAGCGGGTGCGGATCGCGCGGGCCGGGCTCGTAGGTGCCGTTGGCGATGCCGTCGTCCATCGCCGCCAGGTCGGGCAGGTCGAACACGTCGCGCATCAGCTGGCGGCGCTCGGGCGACATCGTGCCCTCCACATGGTCGTGCTGGGCGAACGAGAAGTGGATCGGGATCGGCTGCTTGCTCATGCCCACCTCGAGCGGGCCGCCGTGGTTGCGCAGCAGCAGGTCGAACTGCTCGCGGTAGTAGTTGGCGAACAGGTCGGGCCGCGTCAGCGTGGTCTCATAGGTGCCGGGGCCGGCGACGAAGCCGTAGCTCAGGCGCGAATCGGCGCGGGCCACGGTGTCGGTGCGCACCCGCACGAAGGGGTAGCAGGCGCGGACGCGGCCGGCGGGTGTGACGCCGGCGACGAAATCGTGCAGGCTCTGGCGCAGGTGGTTGATGCCGCTGGTGTAGATGGTGCTGGCATGCGCCAGTGCGGCATCGGCGTCGGTGAAGCTCTGGGTGACGATGAGGGTGGGGCTTGTCATGACCGATTGTCGCTGCGCCGCCGGCGCGGATTGAGAGAAATCATGAACGCACGGCGCCCGACGCGGCACCATGCGACGATGCTTTCCGAAAGCCCGTGATGACCTTCTGCGCGATGCACCGCCGCCACCCCGTGCTGCTGCCGGCCCTGTTGCTGGCGCTGAACCTCGGCACGGCCGTGGCCCAGACCCCACGCACCGCGGCAGCGGCGGCGGCCGCCCCTGCGTCGGCGGCCTCGGCCAGCCGGCTGGTGATCCGCTCCAACACCTTGCCCGCGCAGGGCCTGTTCGAGGGTGACCGGCTCAGCAGTGCGGCCCGCGACCGGCTGGACGCGGTGCTGGCGGAAGCCTCGGACCTCGATGTCGAGGTGATCCTGCTGGTGCCGGCCGGGCCCTGGCGCCTGGACGGCCAACCCGGCGACGAGCGCAGCCTGACGCCGGCACGGCTGGCCGCGCTGCGCCAGCACCTGGTGCAGCGCGGCCTGCCCGCCAGGCGGATCTACGTCGAGAGCCGCATCGAGCCTTCGGCCACCGCGCCCCGGCTGGTGATCGAGCTGGTCGGCCGCCCGTCGCCGCAGTGAGCTGACCTAGCGGGCGCCGGTGGCGCACGCCCGTGGCGCGCCAGGCCGGCGTTTCGGGCCACACTGCGGGCTGCCCGTCAACCGCCACCGGCCAGCACCATGCCCCGCGAGATCCTGCTCAACGCCTTCGACATGAACTGTGTCGGCCACATCCAGCAAGGGCTGTGGACGCACCCGCGCGACCAGTCCACCCGCTACCTCGACCTGGACTACTGGACCGGCCTGGCCCGCACGCTGGAGGACGCGCTGTTCGACGGCATCTTCCTGGCCGACGTGGTGGGCGTGTATGACGTGTATGGCGGCAGCGCCGACGCGGCCCTGCGCGGCGCGGTGCAGGTGCCGGTGAACGACCCGATGATGCTGATCCCGGCGATGGCCGCGGCCACCCGGCACCTGGGTTTCGGCGTCACCGCCAACCTGCTGTACGAGGCGCCGTTCCTGTTCGCGCGGCGTCTGTCGACGCTGGACCACCTCACGCGCGGGCGGGTGGGCTGGAACATCGTCACCGGCTACCTCGACAGCGCGGCGCGTGCCGCCGGCTTTGCGCAGCAGCCCGCGCACGACGACCGCTACGACCTGGCCGACGAGTACATGGCCCTGGTCTACCAGCTCTGGGAGCACAGCTGGGACGACGACGCGGTGCGCGCCGACCGCGTCGCCGGCGTGTACGCCGACCCCGCCAAGGTGCGCGCGGTGCACCACCACGGCAAGCAGTACCGGGTGGATGCGATGCACCTGAGCGAGCCCTCGCCGCAGCGCACGCCGGTGCTCTACCAGGCCGGCTCGTCGCCGCGCGGGCGGCGCTTTGCGGCCCAGCATGCCGAGTGCGTGTTCCTCAACGGCCAGAGCGTGGCGGGCGTCAAGGCCATCGTCGACGACATCCGCGCGCTGGCGGTGGCCGCGGGACGGCAGGCCGACGACATTCGGTTCTTCCTCGGCGCCACGGTGGTCACCGGCGCCACCGAGGCCGAGGCGCGCGACAAATTCGACGAGTACCGCGCCCATGTCAGCTCGGAGGCCGCGCTGGTGCACGCCGCCGCATCGCTGGGCGTGGACCTGGCCCGCTTCGACCTGGACGCGCCGGTGGATGCCTCGGCCAGCCAGGCCATCACGTCCAACGTGCAGGCCCTCAACCTCAGCCAGGGCCCGCAGTGGACCCAACGCAAGCTGCTCGAGCAGATGGTGCTGGGCAGCCGCCAGCCGCCCATCGTGGGATCGGCCGCGCAGGTGGCCGACGCCCTGATCCGCTGGACCGAGGACACCGGCGTGGACGGCTTCAACCTGTCACGCACCGTGGCGCCGGAGTGCTTCGTCGATTTCGGTCGGCTGGTGGTGCCGGAGTTGCAGGCCCGCGGTGCGTTCAAGACCGCGCACCGCGCCGGCACGCTGCGCGACAAGCTGTTCGGCCGGGCGCGCCTGCCGGGCAGCCATCCGGCGCGTGCACGGGGTTGACCGGCGCCGCGACACGCAGGGCGTGGCGTCAGCTCAGCGCCGGCGGTTCCGCGACCCCGTGAGCGCCAGCAGGCCGAGCGCGCCGGCGACCAGGAGCCCGCTGGCGGGTTCAGGCATCGGCACGGACGCACCGTTCACCTCGAAGGCGTTGGCCACCGTGCCGACCGGATTCCAGCCGTGCGGGTCCATGCGGATCTGCGGTCCCCACGCAGGCGAAGGGGTGAGGTCCGACAGATACCACCGGTAGAGCTCGGGCGACGCCCCTGCCGCCAGCACCAGCCAGTACACCTCGCCGGCGGTCAGCAGCGGGCGGCTCAGCGACGCGACTTCGGCGATCAAGGCGGGGCCTCGGCCGATGTCGAAGCCGATGTCGGCCTCTATCAACGTGGTGGGCGCCGCGCTTCCTGACCAGAGCGACAGTAAGCCTTCCCCGGGATCGCCCACGGCGAAGTGCGAGACGGCAACACGGTAGTTGGCCACCGTGGCGTCGGTGGTGACCGTGAAGCGGTTCGCAACCTGTTGGTTCTCGAACCCCTGCCCAACGGCATCGCCCCAGCCCACGTACTGCAGCTGACGGCCGTTGTAGGAATCCGCCGGACCGAGCGTGGAGTAGAGCACCGCCGACGCAGCGACGCCGCTGGCCAGCGCCAGCAACAGTGCCAGCACCAGTGCCAGCAGGGCATGGACGAAGGCCCGGGCGGTGGTGCCTCGCTGAACGTGCAGCCTCGGCGTCGCCCATCGGCGGGGCGCGCGCTGTGGCGCGGTGCCGAGGGGATGGTCGTTCACGGCAATGACGAGTCCGCGTGTGTACATCATGCATTCCTTGCGCCAGACAGCGGCCAGGGTCAGAGAAGGGCGTGTCGGCCTCGACACGATCGAGCGCGCGCCGCTGCGAACGCGCCCGGGCGGCATCCTGGGAACCACCCCGGCACATGGCGCCAAGCCGGCATCCACCCCGGCACCACGTTGCCAATCTAGGCCAGCCGTGGGCTTGCACATTGATGCAACGCATCCCTGTCGTCGGCCAGGCGTTCCAGGCCATCGCGCGCCACCCGCAACGCCCCACCACGCGGCTTGCGGCGCCTGCCCTTGCGAGGTGGGCGACACCGTCTGCCGTTGCATGAGCTATCGACGCCGCGCTCGCGTCGCCCTGGCTGCGGTGGTGGCTGCGGTCGGCCTGGTGCCCTGAGGGGGCTGCGGGCGCTGTTGAGTCGCCATGTCGACCGCCGCGATGCCACCCTTTGTTCAAGGGGGGTCGGTGGGCAAGACCGACAAATACGTTGCGCATCCGCGCACCGAGGTGTCTGATCCAGATCAGCAGATCCGCCGTTTTTAGCGAGTGACCATGCTGGTGTCGGTCACTCGATGAATGGGTTGGGGGCGCCCACCCGTCGCCCCCGTCGGATGCGCCACGCGCGCAGATTGGAGACCGCTATGTGGATCAGCTCAATGGCCCGGCACCTGTTGCGTTGGGCCGTGCCCGGCCTGGCAATGGCGGGGGTGCTGTGCACCGCCCTGCCGGTGCAGGCCGACGCCAACGACGCCGCCTGGCCCTCCGCAGGCCAGAACCTGCGCAATACGCGCCACCAGAACCAGAGCGGCGGCATCAGCGCGCAGTCCGTGGTCGGCTTGACGCAGAAATGGGTGTTCACCACCGGGGGAGACGTCTCGGCGACGCCGGCCGTCGACGAACGCCGCGTCTACTTTCCGGATTGGGCGGGCAACCTGTACGCCCTCGACCGCCACACCGGCCAGCAGGTCTGGAAGGTCTCGATCCCGGCGCTCACCGGCGCGGCGATGGACAAGGCCCGCGCCACCCCGGTGCTCACCGGCAACAAGCTGATCGTCGGCACGCAGGGCGGGGCGGTGGCGGGCGGCGGCCAGGGCGGCCGGCTGCTGGCCTTCAACAAGCGCACCGGCGCGCTGCTGTGGTCGACCCAGCTCGACGACCACTACGCCGCCATCGTCACGCAGTCGGCCACCGTGCACGACGGGCGGGTCTACGTCGGCGTGGCGTCGATGGAGGAAGCCCTGGCGGGGTTCGTCGGCTTCTGCTGCAGCTTCCGCGGCAGCATGCTGGCGCTGGATGTCGACACGGGCGCGATCCTCTGGAAGACCTACATGGCGCCGGCGGGCTATTCCGGCGCCGCGATCTGGGGCAGCGCCCCGGCGATCGACGTGCGGCGGGGTCAGCTCTACATCGCCACCGGCAACAACTACTCGGTGCCGCCGGCCGTGCGCGACTGCGTGATCGCGGCCGGCAGCAACAGCGATGCGGTGCGGGCTTGCATCGCGGCCGACAACTACTTCGACGCGGTGCTGGCGCTCGACCTGGCCACCGGCGCGGTGCGCTGGGCCACCAAGGCCCTGCCGGCCGACATCTGGATCGCGGCGTGCATCGGCTTCGGCCCGCCCGAGGCCTGCCCGACGCCGACCGGGCCCGACCACGACTTCGGCCAGGCGCCGGCGCTGTTCACCGTGGTGCCCGGCGCCACCGGCAAGCCGCGGGATGTCGTCGGCGCCGGCCAGAAGAGCGGCAAATACTGGGCCCTCGATCCGGACACGGGCGCGGTGTTGTGGGTCACCCAGGCCGGCCCCGGCGGCACCGGTGGCGGCTTGCAGTGGGGCTCGGCGGTGGACGGCCAGCGGGTGTACACGGCCAACGCCAACAGCGACCTGGTGCCCTGGCCTGCAGGCGGCAGCAACACCAGCGGCATCTGGAGCGCCCTCGACGCCGTGACCGGCCAACTGCTGTGGCAGTCCAGGCCGTCGGGTGGCGGCAGCACCTCCGGCCCGGTCTCGACGACCAACGGCGTGGTGTTCGGCTGCTCGCTCGACCGGGCCAACGGCTACATGTACGCGCTCGACGCGGCCACCGGCGCCGAACTGTGGAAGTTCTCCAGCGGCGGCTCCTGCCTGTCGGGCGCGGCCATCAGCCGCGGCCAGGTCTTCTGGGGCTCGGGCTACAGCAACCTGTTCCAGTCGTTCGGCGGGCCGAACAACAAGCTGTACGCGTTCGAGATCCGCTGATCGGTGGCGGGTCCGGGGCGGCGTCGCTCGTGCGACGCCGCCGTCGCACCGAACGACCGGCGCCGGTTCACACCGTGCGGCGCAGCGCCTCGAAGAACAGCTCGGACTGCAGCCGCTCGCCCAGGGTCTGAGCGGCCACGCGCGCGGCCAGTGCCGCATCCACCGGCGCCAGCGGGCGGCCGGTGGACTGCGCCAGCACCTGGGCCTGGCAGGCGCGCTCGAGGTAGTAGAGATCGTCGTAGGCATGGGCCATCTGCGGGCCGCACACCACCACGCCGTGGTTGGCCAGGAACACCACGTCGGCGTGGCCCATCGCGCGGGCGATGCGCTCGCCCTCGCCGGCGTCGAGCGCCAGGCCGTTGTAGTGGGCGTCCACCGCCAGCCGGCCATGGAAGCGCATCGCCGTCTGCGACAGCGTGGTGTCGAGCGCACGGTCGGCGGTCAGCGTCAGCGCGGTGGCAAACGGCATGTGGGTGTGCAGCACGCAGGGCTGGCGCGCGACGCGGTGGATGGCCGCGTGGATGAACATCGCGGTGGGCTCCACCGGGTGGCGGCCGGCCAGCACCTGGCCCTGGCGGTCGACCATCACGATGTCGTCGGTGGCCACCTCGCGCCACAGCAGGCCACGTGGGTTGAGCAGGAAGCGGCCCGAGGCATCGGGCAGCTCGACGCTGAAGTGGTTGCAGACGCCCTCGGCCAGGCCATGGTGGGCGGCGGCGCGCAGGGCCAGCGCCAGATCGGCGCGCAGGCCGGCCACGGAGTCGCTGGCGAAATCCTGGGCATGTCGGTCGGTCATGGGCGGTCCTCGGTGGGGGTCAACGGCGCACGCCGTCGCGGCGCTGCTCGCGCAGCATGAACAGGTACAGGCTTTCCACCTTCTCGCGCGCCCAAGGGGTCTTGCGCAGGAACTTCAGGCTCGACGCCACGCTCGGGTCATGGGTGAAGCAGCGCAGCGCGATGCGCTCACCCAGGCCGGGCCAGCCGTAGTGCGCCGCCAGTGCGCTGACGATGGCCTCCAGCGTCAGGCCATGCAGCGGGTTGCGGGGCTGGGGCGGGTCGTCGGGCAGATCGGCAGTCGGCATGGGTCGATTCTGGCAGCGCAGCCCACCGCGCCGGCGCCATACTGCCGGCCATCGCCCGGGCTTGGCCGGGCGCCACTACCGGACACCATCCCATGACGAGAACCGTGCAATCCATGGTCGACGAGGCCCTGGCGCTGATCACCACCCACCAGGTCGACGAGGCGCGGCTGATGCACGGCCGCGACGACGTGGTGTTCGTCGATCTGCGCGATCCGCGCGAGCTCGAGCGCGAGGGGGTGATCCCCGGCGCCTTCCACGCGCCGCGCGGCATGCTGGAGTTCTGGGTCGACCCCGCGTCGCCGTACCACAAGGCGGTGTTCAACCAGCCCGACAAGCATTACCTGCTGTTCTGTGCCGGCGGTTGGCGCTCGGCGCTGGCGGCGCGCACGATGGTCGAGATGGGCGTGCCGCGCGTGTCGCACCTGCACGGCGGCTTCACCGCGTGGAAGGCGGCCGGCGCGCCGGTGGCCGACAAGCCTCCCGGCCGGCACAAGGGCTGACGCAGCCGGCCCGGCCGTGGCGCGGGCCGGTGCGTGGGCGATCAGGCCGCGAAGCGGGTCACGGTCGCGGCCAGGCGCTCGCCGAAGGCCTTGGCGGTGGCGATGTCGCCGGCCACCATCTCGTCGGTCGAGGCGTCCGACGGCGTGGCGGTCATCAGGCCGGCTGACGAGCCGACGAAGTTGATGTCGTTGCGCGTGGCGGCCTTGCTGTTGGCCGGCATCATGCCGGTGCCCACCCACAGGCCCGAGTGCTGCATTGCCAGCGTCATGAAGTAGTGCAGCGTGCTGTGCTTGTCGCCGTTCATCGTGGCCGAGTTGGTGAAGCCGGCGAACAGCTTGTCCTTCCAGGCCTGGCCGAACCAGGGCTTGCTGGAGGCGTCGGCAAATTTCTTGAACTGCCAGCTGACGCTGCCCATGTAGGTGGGTGAGCCGAAGACGATCATCGGGGCGGCGGCCAGCGCCTCCCAGCCGCCTTCGGGCAGGTTGCCCTCGGCGTCGATGGCCAGCAGCTGGGCGCCGCTGGTGGCGGCCACGGCTTCGGCGATCTTGGCGGTGTGGCCGTAGCCGCTGTGGTAGACGATGACGATCTTGCTCATGGCGAATCCTTGTGCAGTGGGCGCGGCAGGAGGTTGCAGCGCATGGCCGTCAGTGTGGACGGCCGGTCCCGCGCGGTGATTCGCAGCGTTTCAGTCGATCATTCGAAATCATTGATGAGCCAGGTCCGGCGGGGCCTCGGCCAGCCGCTCGACCACCTGCTCGGCGATCGCCAGGCTGGACGTCAGCCCGGGCGACTCGATGCCGAACAGGTTCACCAGCCCCGGCACGCCATGCCGCGCCGGGCCGTCGATGCGGAAGTCGGCCGCCGGCTCGCCCGGGCCGCTGATCTTGGGCCGCAGCCCTGCATAACCCGGTTGCAGCACGGCATCGGGCAGCGCCGGCCAGTAGCGGCGCACCTGGTCGTAGAAGGCGTCGGCGCCGGCGGCGTCCACGGTGTAGTCGATGCGGTCCACCCATTCGAAGCTGGGGCCGAAGCGGGCCTGGCCGCCCAGGTCCAGCGTCAGGTGCACGCCCAGGTGGCTGCTCTGGCCCGGCGCCGGGTACACCAGGCGCGAGAACGGCGCGCGCCCCGGCAGCGTGAAGTAGCAGCCCTTGGCCAGATGGTCCTGCGGCACGTGGCGCGCCGCCAGCCCGGCCAGCGTGCGGGCCAGCGCCGGGGCGTGCAGGCCGGCGCTGTTGACGACCGTGCGGGCGTTGAGCGTGGTCGTTGGCTGGTCGGGCGCTTCACCACCCACGTCCAGCTGAATGCCCTGCGCGGTGATGCGCCCGCCCAGCACCGGCGAGCACAGCGCCAGCATCGCGCCGTGCCGCTCGGCGTCGCCCAGCAGGGCCAGCATCAGGCCGTGGCTGTCGATGATGCCGGTGGAGGGCGACAGCAGCGCGCCCACGCAGTGCAGCGCCGGCTCCAGCACCAGCGCCTGCGCGGCGCTCAGGCGTTGCAGGTCGGGCACGCCGTTGGCCATGGCCGTGGCCTGCAGCCGGTCCAGCGCCGGCAGTTCGTCGGCGGTGGTGGCCACGATCAGCTTGCCGCAGCGCTGGTGCGCCACGCCGTGGCTGGCGCAGTAGTCGTACAGCAGCTGCTTGCCGCGCACGCACAACAACGCGCGCAGCGAGCCGGTGGGGTAGTAGAGGCCGGCGTGGATGACCTCGCTGTTGCGTGCGCTGGTGCCGGTGCCGAAGGCGTTCTCGGCCTCCAGCACGATCACCTCGCGACCGGCCATGGCCAGCGCGCGGGCCACCGCCAGGCCCACCACGCCGGCCCCGATCACCACCGCGTCGGCTTGCTCCATCGTCGTGCGTCCGGGCAGCGGGTCAGCGGCCGCCGGCCACCAACGCGGCGATGGCCTCGCCCATCTGCGTGGTGTTGGCGCTGCCGCCCAGGTCGGCGGTGCGCGGGCCGTCGAGCAGCACCGCCTCGATCGCGCGCATCACCGCGTCGTGCGCCTCGCGGTGGCCCAGGAAGTCGAGCATCATCGCCACGCTCCAGATCATCGCCACCGGGTTGGCGATGTTCTTGCCGTAGATGTCGGGCGCCGAGCCGTGCACCGGCTCGAACAGGCTGGGGAAGTTGCGTTCCGGGTTCAGGTTGGCGCTGGGCGCGATGCCGATGGTGCCGGTGCAGGCCGGGCCCAGGTCGGAGAGGATGTCGCCGAACAGGTTGGTGGCGGCCACCACGTCGAAGCGCTGCGGCTGCAGCACGAAGCGCGCGGCCAGGATGTCGATGTGCTGCTTGTCCCAGGTGACGTCGGGGTGGCGCGCGGCGGCCTCGGCGGCGCGTTCGTCCCACCAGGGCATGGAGATCGCGATGCCGTTGCTCTTGGTGGCCACCGTCACATGCTTGCGCTGGCGGCTGCGGGCCAGGTTGAAGGCGTAGTTCAGCAGCCGCTCGCTGCCGTGGCGGGTGAACACGCTCTCCTGCAGCACGAACTCGCGCGCCGTGCCTTCGAACATCACGCCGCCCACCGACGAATACTCGCCCTCGGTGTTCTCGCGCACGATCAGCATGTCGATGTCGCCGGGCTTTTGGTGCGCCAGCGGGCAGGGCACGCCGGGCATCAGCCGCGCCGGGCGCAGGTTGATGTACTGGTCGAACTCGCGGCGGAACTTCAGCAGGCTGCCCCACAGCGAGATGTGGTCGGGCACGGTGGCCGGCCAGCCCACCGCACCGAACAGGATCGCGTCCATCCCGCCGATCTGCGCCTTCCAGTCGTCGGGCATCATCTGGCCGTGCTGCGCAAAGTAGTCGCAGCTCGCCCACTCGATCGGGGTGAGGGCCAGAGACAGGCCAAAGCGCTTGGCTGCGGCGGCGAGTACGCGCTCACCTTCGGGCATCACTTCCTTGCCGATGCCGTCGCCGGGAATGATCGCGATGCGCTGGGGAGTGCTCATGTCGGGCCTCTGCTCACAGGGTGGGGAAACGGGGACCGGCATGCTAGACCAAGTCGCGTGCCGGGCCTGGACGCCGGGCTCGGATGCCGATCGCGATCGGGTTTGCCCTGATCTTTGTCAATGCGAAGTCATCGGCCAGCGATTAGCCTGCCGCCTGCTTTGCACTGACCACGGCCGCAGCGCGGCTGGCACCCCATGCCGACTGCATCCGTTCTGCCCGCCGACCTGTCCGCCGATTCACCCGCGGAGGCGCCCGCCGCCATCCCCGCCTGCATGCTGCCCGCGCTGGCCGCCAGCGGCCTGAAGGCCATGACGCTGGCCGGCCGCCGGTTGCTGCCCATCGTGCAGGGTGGCATGGGCGTGGGCGTGTCGGCGCACCGCCTGGCCGGTGCCGTGGCCGCTTTGGGCGGGGTGGGCACGCTCAGCTCGGTCGACCTGCGCCGCCACCACCCCGACCTGATGGCACGCACCAGCGGCCTGTCGCAGCGCACCGGCTGCGATGCCGACACCAAGCTGCAGATCGACGCCGCCAACCTCGAGGCGGTCGAGCGCGAGGTGAAGGCCGCCCGCGCCGATGCCGGGGGCCGCGGCCTGATCGCGATGAACATCATGCGCGCCGTCAGCGACTACGCCGCCTACGTCAGGCGCTCGCTCGAAGCCGGGGTCGACATGGTGGTGGTGGGCGCCGGCCTGCCGCTGGACCTGCCCGACCTGGCTGCCGACCACCCGAAGGCGCTGCTGGTGCCCATCCTGTCCGACTCACGCGGGGTGTCGCTGATCGTCAAGAAGTGGGAGCGCAAGAAGCGCCTGCCCGATGCCATCGTCATCGAGCACCCGCGGCTCGCCGCCGGCCACCTGGGCGCGGCCAGGATCGCCGACCTGAACGACCCGCGCTTCGACTTCGACCGGGTGATCCCCGAATCGCTCGAGTTCCTGCGCAAGGCCGGGCTGGAAGGCCAGATCCCGCTGATCGCCGCCGGCGGCATCCGCAGCCACGAGGACATCGCCCGCATCCAGGCGCTGGGCGGGGCCGGGGTGCAACTGGGCACGCCGTTCGCCGTCACCACCGAGTGCGACGCCAGCGAGGGCTTCAAGCGCGTGCTGGCCGAGGCCAGCGACGAGGACCTGGTCGAGTTCACCAGCGTGGCCGGCCTGCCGGCGCGTGCGGTGGTCACGCCCTGGCTCAAGGCCTACCTGAAGATCGAGCCCAAGCTGCAGGCCGTGGCCCACGCCAAGAGCCGCTGCACCAAGGCCTTCGACTGCCTGGCCCAGTGCGGCCTGCGCGACGGCTTCAAGGACTGGGGCCAGTTCTGCATCGACAACCAGCTCGCCGCCGCCCTGCGGGGCGACCTGAAGAAGGGCCTGTACTTCCGCGGCCGGGGCGCGCTGCCCTTCGGCAGCCAGATCCGCAGCGTGCGCGAGCTGGTCGAGCGCCTGCTCACGCCGGGCCTGGCGCAGCCGCAGGCGCCACGCGCGCTGGCCCACGCCTTGCCGGCCTGAGGCCCGAATCCCCGTTTTCTTTCTCTTGCTTCGGAGTCGGGTGATGAGCCCCCTGCAACCCCAACCCGCCGGGCTGCCGTCCGGCACCTTTGGCGGGCGCCGCAGCGCCCGCGCCGGCACCTGGTCCTGGCCGCGTCTGCTGGCCGCGCCGCACCGGCTGGCCTTCTGGGCCGGCAGCCTGATGCTGGGCCTGACCGCGCTGTGGTGGGGCGGCGTGCTGGCCGCACGCGCGGCCGGCCTCGCGCTGCCCTGGGCCGTGAGCCCCACCACCGCGCACGCGCTGCTGATGGCCTTCGGCTTCCTGCCGATGTTCATGGCCGGCTTCATCTTCACCGCCGGGCCACGCTGGCTGGGGCTGGCGCCGGTGCCGGGCCGGCAGTTGGTGGTGCCGGTGCTCGTGCAGCTCGGCGGGTGGGCGCTGGCGCTGGCGGGCTTCCATGTCTCGGCGCCGTTGGCGGCGCTGGGCGTGGCGCTGGCGGCGGTGGGCTTCGCGCTGGCCACCGGGCTGCTGGCGCTGATGCTGCTGGAGAGCCGCGTCACCGACCGCGACCACGCCCGGCTGGTGCTGCTGGGCTGCAGCGTGGCGGTGGTGGCGCAGTGGGCGGCGGCGGTGCTGCTGGCGCTGGGCCTACAGACCGCGGTGCTGGCGGCGGTGCAGGCCGCGCTGTGGGGTGGCCTGGCGCTGGTGTTCGTGGCGGTGGCGCACCGCATGATTCCGGACGTCACCCAGGGTGCGCTGCCGGCGGTGTCCGCCTGGCATCCGCGGGCCCTGCTGGGCCTGCTGGCGCTGCTGGTGGCGGTGCAGGCGCCGTTCGCGGCCGCCGAGGTGCTGGCCGGCGGCACGCTGCCGGCCGCGCCCGCGGCGCTGCGCGCGGCGATCGAACTGCCCGGCGGCGCGCTGCTGCTGTGGCTGTCGTTGCGCTGGGGCCTGCGTCAGAGCCTGTCGGTGCGGCTGCTGGCCATGCTGCACCTGGGCTTCTTCTGGCTGGGTGTGTCCTTCACGCTGGGCGGCGTGTCGCATGTGCTGATGAGCACCAGCGGCGGCAGCCTGTCGCTGGGGCTGGCACCCTTGCACGCCTTCACCATGGGCTTTCTCGGCAGCCTGCTGCTGGCCATGGCCACGCGCGTGGCCTGCGGCCACTCGGGACGGCCGGTGCAGGCCGGTCCCTGGGTGTGGTTGATGTTCTGGGCGCTGCAGGTGGCGGTGCTGGCGCGGGTGGCCGCCGCGCTGTGGCCGCAGGCCGGCACGCCGCTGACGCTGCTGGCCGCGCAGTTCTGGCTGGGCGCCATGGGCGCCTGGGCGCTGAAGCACGCGCCCTGGTTCGGCCAGCCGCGCGTGGACGGCGGCGCGGGCTGAGCCCGGACCGAGCGAGCCCCTGCTGGCTCGCGAGAGCCTGGCTAAGGATCTGCCCGCCTGCTTGCGGGCAAGCACTCGAGCGCAACTGGGCCGCGCAGCGGCCGGGCCTGGCACGCCGGTGTTGAGCGGCGTGTGAAGGCCGGGCTGGTGGCTTGTGGCAGACTCCGCCAATCATCACACCATTGAGACTCGCCATGGCCCAACCCACTCCGCACAACCGCATCGCCCTGGTCACCGGCGCCGGCTCGGGCATCGGCCTGGCCTGCGCCGCCGCGCTGGTGGCCGATGGCTGGCGCGTGGTCTACACCGGCCGGCGTGCCGACGCGCTGGCCGCCGCCATCGCCCGCGCCGGCGACCCCTGGGGCGACATCGCCGAGCGGGCGGTGGCCATCCCCTGCGACGTGGGTGACGAGCATTCCGTGGCCGCGCTGTTCGCCGGCATCCGCCAGCGCTTCGGCCGGCTCGACCTGCTGTTC
>JAURXG010000345.1 GCA_030654555.1 Aquabacterium sp. | reverse complement strand
GGTGCACATCGTGATCAACAACCAGATCGGTTTCACCACCAGCGATCCGCGCGACACCCGTTCCTCGCTCTATTGCTCCGACATCGTCAAGATGATCAAGGCGCCGGTGCTGCACGTCAACGGCGACGACCCCGAGGCGGTGGTGCTGTGCACCCAGCTGGCGCTCGACTACCGCCAGCACTTCAAGAAGGACGTGGTGGTCGACATCATCTGCTTTCGCAAGCTGGGCCACAACGAGCAGGACACACCTGCGCTGACCCAGCCGCTGATGTACAAGGTGATCGCCAAGCACCCGGGCACGCGCAAGCTGTACGGCGACAAGCTGGTGGCGCAGAACGTGCTGCCGCCCGAAGGCCCCGATGCCATGGTGAAGGAGCTGCGCGCCGCCTTCGACGCCGGCCGTCACACGATGGACCCGGTGCTGACCAACTTCAAGAGCAAGTACGCGGTCGACTGGGCGCCGTTCCTCGGCAAGAAGTGGACCGATGCGGCCGACACCGCGCTGCCGCTGGCCGAAATCAAGCGGCTGGCCGAGCGCGTCACCACGGTGCCGGCCAACTTCAAGGTGCACCCGCTGGTCGAGAAGGTGCTGGCCGATCGCGCGGCGATGGGCCGCGGCGAGGTCAACGTCGACTGGGGCATGGGCGAGACGCTGGCGTATGCGTCGCTGGTGGCCAGCGGTTATGCCGTGCGGCTGTCGGGCGAGGACTGCGGGCGCGGCACCTTCGTGCACCGGCACGCCGTGCTGCACGACCAGAACCGCGAGAAGTGGGACGTCGGCACCTACACGCCGCTGGAGAACATCGCCGACACCCAGGCGCCGTTCGTCGTCATCGACTCGATCCTGTCGGAAGAAGCCATCCTGGGCTTCGAGTACGGCTACGCCAGTGCCGAGCCCAACACGCTGACGATCTGGGAAGCGCAGTTCGGCGACTTCGTCAACGGCGCGCAGGTGGTGATCGACCAGTTCATCGCCTCGGGCGAGGTGAAGTGGGGCCGCGCCAACGGCATCGTGATGATGCTGCCGCACGGCTACGAGGGCCAGGGCCCCGAGCACAGCTCGGCGCGCCTGGAGCGCTTCATGCAACTGGCGGCCGACAACAACATGCAGATCGTGCAGCCCACCTCGGCCAGCCAGATCTTCCATGTGCTGCGCCGGCAGATGGTGCGCCAGTTCCGCAAGCCGATGGTCATCATGACGCCCAAGTCGCTGCTGCGCAACAAGGACGCCACCTCGCCGCTGAACGAGTTC
>JAURXG010000336.1 GCA_030654555.1 Aquabacterium sp. | reverse complement strand
AGCTTTTCCATGTCATCCCCCCATCTGGCGACCGCCCTGGTCCTGCCCTTTGAACACCTGAGAATGACCGACGTCGAGGTCGTTGGCGGCAAGAACGCCAGCCTCGGCGAAATGATCAGCCAGCTCGCCCAGTCCGGCGTGCGCGTGCCCGGCGGTTTTGCCACCACCGCCCATGCCTTCCGCGAGTTTCTGCACCACGGCGGCCTCACCGACAAGATCAACGCCCGGCTCGACGCGCTCGACACCGATGACGTGAAGGCCCTGGCCGAGGCCGGCGCGCAGATCCGCCAATGGGTGATCGACGCGCCGTTTCCGCCCGATTTCGAGGCGGCCGTGCGCGCCTCGTTCACCGAGCTGACCGCGGGCCACCCCGGCGCCAGCTTCGCGGTGCGCTCGTCGGCCACCGCCGAAGACCTGCCCGATGCCTCGTTCGCCGGCCAGCAGGAGACCTTCCTCAACGTGCACGGCATCGACGACGTGCTGCACAAGATGAAGGAGGTGTTCGCCAGCCTCTACAACGACCGCGCCATCAGCTACCGCGTGCACAAGGGCTTTGCCCATGCCGAGGTGGCGCTGTCGGCGGGCGTGCAGCGCATGGTGCGCTCCGACGTGGGCGCGGCCGGGGTGATGTTCACCATCGACACCGAGTCGGGTTTCGAGGACGTGGTCTTCATCACCGCCAGCTACGGCCTGGGCGAGACGGTGGTGCAGGGCGCCGTCAACCCCGACGAGTTCTACGTGCACAAGCCGGGGCTCAAGGCCGGCCGCCCGCCGATCATCCGCCGCACGCTGGGCAGCAAGCTGATCCGCATGGAGTTCGCCAGCACCGAGGAGCGCCTGGCCACCGGCAAGCTGGTGCACACGGTGGACAACCCGCCCGAGCAGCGCAACCGCTATTCGCTCAACGATGCCGACGTGGTCGAGCTGGCGCGCTACGCCCTGATCATCGAGCAGCACTACGGCCGGGCCATGGACATCGAGTGGGGCAAGGACGGCGAGGACGGCAAGCTCTACATCCTGCAGGCGCGCCCCGAGACGGTGAAGAGCCAGGCCGGCAACCAGGTCGAGCACCGCTACAAGCTCAAGGGCGCACTTGCCCAAAGAAGCGCGGTGCTGGCCGAAGGCCGCGCCATCGGCCAGAAGATCGGCACCGGCCCGGTGCGGCTGGTCTCGCACATCAGCGAGATGGACAAGGTGCAGCCCGGCGACGTGCTGGTCACCGACATGACCGACCCCAACTGGGAGCCGGTGATGAAGCGCGCCAGCGCCATCGTCACCAACCGCGGCGGGCGCACCTGCCACGCCGCCATCATCGACCGCGAGCTGGGCATCCCGGCGGTGGTGGGCTGCGGCGACGCCACCGAGAAGCTGGCCGACGGCGCGCTGGTCACCGTGGTGTGCAGCGAGGGCGACACCGGCTACATCTACGACGGCCTGCTCGAAACCGAGGTCACCGAGGTCAAGCGCGGCGAGCTGCCGTACTGCCCGGTCAAGATCATGATGAACGTGGGCAACCCCACGCTGGCCTTCGACTTCGCCCAGATCCCCAACAGCGGCGTGGGCCTGGCGCGGCTGGAGTTCATCATCAACAACAACATCGGCGTGCACCCGAAGGCGATCCTCGACTACCCGAACATCGACCCCGACCTGAAGAAGGCGGTCGAATCGGTGGCGCGTGGCCATGCCAGCCCGCGCGCCTTCTACGTCGACAAGCTGGTCGAGGGCGTGGCCACCATCGCCGCGGCCTTCTGGCCCAAGCCGGTGATCGTGCGTCTGTCCGACTTCAAGTCCAACGAGTACAAGAAGCTGATCGGCGGCTCGCGCTACGAGCCCGATGAAGAGAACCCGATGCTGGGCTTCCGCGGTGCCTCGCGTTACATCAGCGAGAACTTCCGTGACTGCTTCGAGCTGGAATGCCGCGCCCTCAAGCGTGTGCGTGAAGACATGGGCCTGACCAACGTCGAGATCATGGTGCCCTTCGTGCGCACCGTGCGGCAGGCCGAGCGGGTGGGCGAGCTGCTGGCCGCGCGTGGGCTGGCACGCGGCCAGAACGGCCTGCGCCTGATCATGATGTGCGAGGTGCCCAGCAACGCCATCCTGGCCGACCAGTTCCTGGCGCACTTCGACGGCATGAGCATCGGCTCGAACGACCTGACCCAGCTCACGCTGGGGCTGGACCGCGACTCGGGCCTGGCGCAGCTGGCCGAGGACTTCGACGAACGTGATCCGGCCGTCAAGGCGCTGATCAGCCGCGCCATCGCCGCCTGCCGCGCCACCGGCAAGTACATCGGCATCTGCGGCCAGGGCCCCAGCGACCATCCCGACTTCGCCGACTGGCTGGCCGCCGAGGGCATCGTCTCGATCTCGCTGAACCCCGATTCGGTGGTCGACACCTGGACCCGGCTGGCCGCGCGCTAGTCGACGTCCCGGCCGCCCCAGCCCAAACCCCCGCACCCGCTGACCGCCCGAGCGCCGATGTCCAGCCCCCGGTCCGGCAGCGTCGAGTCCACCCGGCGCTTCGCCACCAAGCTGCATTGGCGCTACGCGCTGTTCACGCTGGCGGTGGTGCTGTTCATCGTGGCGCTGGCGCTGATGGAGCGCCACGGCTGGTCGCGCGGCTGGATCGGCGGCAGCTTCCTGATCGGCACGGTGCTGGTGTACGCCGGCATCGGGCTGGCCAGCCGCACCACCGACGAGGCCGAGTACTACGTCGCCGGCCGGCGCGTGCCGGCGATGTACAACGGCATGGCCACCGCGGCCGACTGGATGTCGGCGGCGTCCTTCATCGGCACCGCCGGGGTGCTGTACCTGCAGGGCTTCGACGGCCTGGCCTACGTGCTGGGCTGGACCGGCGGCTACTGCCTGGTGGCGATCCTGCTGGCGCCGTACCTGCGGCGCTTCGGGCAGTACACCATCCCCGACTTCCTGGGGGCGCGCTACGGCGGCCAGGCGGTGCGGCTGATCGCGGTGGCCGCCACCGTGCTGGTGTCCTTCGTCTACGTGGTGGTGCAGGTCTACGGCGTCGGCCTGGTGACCTCGCACCTCACCGGCTTCAGCTTCGAGATCGGCATCTTCGTCGGCCTGGGCGGCGTGCTGGTGTGCTCGTTCCTGGGCGGCATGCGCGCGGTCACCTGGACGCAGGTGGCCCAGTACATCGTGCTGATCATTGCCTACACCGTGCCGGTGATGTGGCTCAGCCTGCACCAGACCGGCTCCTGGCTGCCGGTGTTCAGCTACAACCAGCAGCTCGCGGTGATCAGCGAACGCGAGGCGCAGCTGCGGGTCGACCCGGCCGAAATCGCGGTGCGACAGTTGCTCACCGTCCGTGCCGACGACGCCCAGCGCAAGCTGCGCGA
>JAURXG010000335.1 GCA_030654555.1 Aquabacterium sp. | reverse complement strand
TTGCTCTGGATCAGGCTGGACGAGCTGTTGGCGAAGGCGTTCTGCAGCACGCTCATCATCACCAGGCCGGGGATCAGGAAGCTGGTGTAGCCCACGCCGGCGAACACCTGCACTCGGTCCTGCAGCACATGGCCGAAGATCAGCAGGTACATGATGGCCGTGAGCACCGGCGCGGCCACGGTCTGGAAGCCGACGTTCCAGAAGCGCAGGATCTCCTTGCGGAACAGCGTGGTCGCGCCCGCCAGACGGATGGCCGGGCTCATGCGGCCACCGCCGGTGCCACGATCGGCGCCGCGACCGGTGGCGCCATGGGCGCGCCGCTGCGCATGATCTCGACGAACACGTCCTCCAGGTCGGCGCGGCCGATCTCCAGGTCCTCGATCTTCACGCCCGCCTCGCGCAGCGCGGCCAGCTGGCGCTCGACCTCGGCCGCGTCGTGCGCCTTCAGCTGCACGATGCGCCCGGTGATGCGCGCCAGCGGGGCCAGCGCGGCGGGCAGCGCCTGGTCGGTCTTGAAGCGCAGCATGGTGCTGGCGGTGGCCGACAGCAGGTTGGCGGTGCGGTCCAGCGCCACCAGCTGGCCTTGCTTCAACATGCCGATGCGGTGGCACAGCGCCTCGGCTACTTCCAGGTAATGCGTGGTCAGCAGCACGGTGTGGCCTTCGCGGTTCAGGCGGGCGATGAAGGCCCACAGGGTCTGGCGCAGCTCCACGTCGACGCCGGCGGTGGGCTCGTCGAGCACGATCACCGGCGGGCGGTGCACCAGCGCCTGGGCCACCAGCACCCGGCGCTTCATGCCGCCCGAGAGCTGGCGCATGTTGGCATCGGCCTTGTCGGTGAGGCCCAGCTCGGCCAGCAACTCGTCGATCCAGGCATCGTTGCGGCGCACGCCGAAGTAGCCGCTCTGGATGCGCAGCGCCTCGCGCACCGAGAAGAACGGGTCGAACACCAACTCCTGCGGCACGATGCCCAGCGACTTGCGCGCCGCGGCCTCGTCGCGCTGCACGTCGTGGCCCATCACCGTGACGCGCCCGGCGGTGGGCCGGGTGAGGCCGGCAAGGATCGAGATCAACGTGGTCTTGCCGGCGCCGTTGGGCCCCAGCAAGCCGAAGAACTCGCCCTGGGCGATGTCGAACGAAACCCCGGCCAGGGCGCGGAACGTGCCGCGGGCCCCTGTATAGGTCTTTTCTACTTGTTGGAAGCTGACGGCTGGCATAGGGGCGCGATTGTAGGGAGAGCGATCAATGCCCGCTGGCGGGCTTGGTGCTAGATTGCCGCAGGCTTCCGGGCACACCATGCAACCGTCCTCCTCGCAAGACCCTCCGCCTTCAAGACCGTCGGCCAAGACACCCGCCAAGAAGCCGCGCCGCACCGCCGAGCGCATCCTGGAGGTGACGCTCGACCTGTTCAACCGCTTCGGCGAGCCCAACGTCAGCACCACGCTGATCTCGGCCGAGCTGGGCATCAGCCCGGGCAACCTGTACTACCACTACCCGGCCAAGGACGAGCTGATCAACTCGCTGTTCGACCGCTACGAACGTGCCCTGAACGACCTGCTGGCCGCCGCCGACAACGTGCGCAACGTCGAGGACGCCTGGCTGTTCTTCCACATGCTGTTCGAGCTGATCTGGCAGTACCGCTTCCTCTACCGCGACCTGAACGATCTGCTCAGCAAGAACCGCCGGCTGGAGACGCATTTCCAGTTCGTGCTGAAGAACAAGTCGCGCGCGGTGGCCCAGGTGCTGGACGGCCTGGCCCGCGGCAGCAGCCTGCGCATCGACCGCCGCGAGGCCGAGCCGGTGGCCAGCAGCATGGTGGTGGTGCTGACCTACTGGCTCAGCTACGAGTACGTGCGTGACCCGCGCCGTGCGCTCGAACCCGAGAGCGCCGCCGCGGCCCTGTCGCGTGGCGCCTACCATGTGCTGAGCCTGCTGATGCCCTATCTCGATGCGCCCTCGCGCGAGCACCTGTTCCAGATCGCCGGCGCCTACCGCAACGGCGAGTGATCACCTTCCCCAGCGCTGAACACAACACCAACGGAGACCAACATGGCCAAGTGGACCGCCTTTCCCTACGACGACACCGACTACAGCCAGGACACAGCGTCCCTCAAGAAGCACTGGGCGCGCCTGCATGCCGGCGACGCCGAGCCGCTGCCGAAGGAGGCCGCGGTGCTGGCGGCGTGGGCGCTGTTCCACGCCGGCGAGTTCCAGAAGGCGCACGACGCGGGGCTGAAGGCCGCTGCAGCCGGACACCCGGCCGGCATCACCGTGGCCAACAAGGCACAGGCCATCTACGCCACCTACCTGGAGAAGAGCGAGAAGACCCGGCTGGCGATGTTCCAGGAGGTGGCCGCCCGCGCCGAGGCCCAGGCCGCCGAAGACCCCAAGAACGCCAGCGCCCACTACTGGATGGCCTATGCGCTGGGCCGCTACAGCCAGGGCATCAGCGTGGCCAAGGCGCTGGCCCAGGGCCTGGGCAGCAAGGTCAAGCATGCGCTGGAGACCACCATCAAGCTGCAACCCAAGCATGCCGACGCCCACATCGCGCTGGGCGCCTTCCATGCCGAGGTCATCGACAAGGTGGGCAAGCTGCTGGGCCGCACCCAGGGCGCGGACGCCGCCACCGGGCTGAAGATGTACCAGCAGGCGCTGAAGCTGAACCCCGGCTCGGCGATCGGCATGATCGAGTACGCCAACGGCCTGGTGATGCTCGAAGGCGACAAGCGCATGAAGGAGGCCGAGAAGCTCTACGCCCAGGCCGCCGCCTGCGAGGCGGCCGATGCGATGGAGCGGCTGGACATCGAGATGGCCAAGGCCGAGTTGGAAGACTGAACAGCGACTGTGGCTTCGGCCCGCCGCTTTGCGGCTTCACATCGGCGTTGCCGATGTGAGCCTGCGCCGCAATCTGGCGCTGGCTACGCCAGCACCAGATTGTCCCGGTGGATCAGCTCGGGCTCGTTGGCGAAGCCCAGCAGCCCGGCGATCTGCGACGAGGGCTTGCGCGCGATCAGCCGCGCCTCGGTCGACGCGTAGTTGGCCAGGCCGCGGGCGATCTCCACCCCGGCGGCCGAACGCACCGCGATCACGTCGCCGCGGTGGAAGTCGCCCTCCACCTCGGTCACGCCGATCGGCAGCAGGCTCTTGCCTTCATCGCGCACTTTCAGCACCGCGCCGTCGTCCACCGTCACCGCGCCGCGCAGCTGCAGGTGGTCGGCCATCCACTGCTTGCGCGCGGCCAGCTTGGGCGTGCCGGCCAGCAGCGCGGTGCCGATGGCCTCGCCGGCGGCCAGGCGCAGCAGCACGTCGGGCTCGCGGCCCCAGGCGATCACCGTGCTGGCGCCGCTGCCCGCCGCGCGCTTGGCGGCCAGGATCTTGGTCAGCATGCCGCCGCGGCCGATGGCCGAGCCGGCACCGCCGGCCATCAGCTCCAGCGCCGGATCCCCCGCGCTGGCCTGGTCGATGAAGCGGGCGTCGGGCACCTTGCGCGGGTCGGCCGCATACAGCCCACGCTGGTCGGTCAGGATCACCCGCGCGTCGGCCTCCACCAGGTTGGCCACCAGCGCGCCCAGCGTGTCGTTGTCGCCGAACTTGATCTCGTCGTTGACGACTGTGTCGTTCTCGTTGATCACCGGGATCACCTGCAGCTGCAGCAGCGTCAGCAGGGTCGAGCGGGCGTTGAGGTAACGCTCGCGGTCGGCCAGGTCGGCATGCGTGAGCAGCACCTGCGCGCTGCCCATGCCGTGCTGCGACAGCTGCGTCTCGTACATCTGCGCCAGGCCCATCTGGCCCACGGCGGCGGCGGCCTGCAGTTCGTGCAGCTCGGTCGGGCGGGTCTTCCAGCCCAGGCGTTTCATGCCCTCGGCGATGGCCCCGCTGCTGACCATCACCACCTCGCGACCCTGGCGCGAAAGGGCCGCCAGCTGCCGGCACCAGTTGCCCACCGCATCGGCATCGATGCCGCGGCCCTCGTTGGTCACCAGGCTGGAGCCCACCTTCACCACGATGCGGCGGGCAGACTTCAGCAGCTCAGTCATCGAGCGGGTCCTCCACCCGCGCCGCCACGGGCTCGGCGTCGAAGCGCGGATCGATCTCGGGCGGCGCCTGCACCTTGTGCGCGGCCACATGCTCGTAGATCGCCTGCACCATGTTGTCCAGCCCGTCTCGCGCCAGCGCCGAGACCTGGAAGTACGGCGCCTTCCAGCGCATGCGCTTGATGAAATCCTTGACCTTGGCCTCGCGCTCCTCGGCCGGCACCATGTCCATCTTGTTCAGCACGAACCAGCGCGGCTTCTCGTAGAGCGACTCGTCGTACTTGCGCAGCTCCTTGATGATGCCCTTGGCCTGCGCCACCGGATCGGCGCCGTCGAAAGGGGCCATGTCCACCACGTGCAGCAGCAGCCGCGTGCGCTGCAGGTGGCGCAGGAACAAATGGCCCAGGCCGGCGCCATCGGCCGCACCCTCGATCAGGCCGGGCAGGTCGGCCACCACGAAGCTGCGCTCGGGGCCGGCGCGCACCACGCCCAGGTTGGGGTGCAGCGTGGTGAACGGGTAGTCGGCGATCTTCGGCCGGGCGTTCGAGATCGCCGTGATCAGCGTCGACTTGCCGGCGTTGGGCAGGCCCAGCAGGCCCACGTCGGCCAGCACGCGCAG
>JAURXG010000329.1 GCA_030654555.1 Aquabacterium sp. | reverse complement strand
GCGCGCCACCATGAAGATGCCGGCGGTCACCATCGTGGCGGCGTGGATCAGCGCCGAGATGGGGGTCGGGCCCTCCATCGAATCGGGCAGCCACACGTGCAAGGGGAACTGCGCGCTCTTGCCCATCGCGCCGAGGAACAGGCAGATGCAGGTGACCGTGATCAGCATCCACTCGCCGCCCCACAGCGGCATCGGGAAGCCCAGCTTGGCCAGCTCGCCGGCCTTGGCGAAGGTCTCGGCGTAGCTCAGCGTGCCGGCGTAGGTGACGATCAGGCCGATGCCCAGGATGAAGCCGAAGTCGCCGACCCGGTTGACCAGGAAGGCCTTCATGTTGGCGAAGATGGCCGTCGGCTTCTTGTACCAGAAGCCGATCAGCAGGTAGCTGACCAGGCCCACCGCCTCCCAGCCGAAGAACAGCTGCAGGAAGTTGTTGCTCATCACCAGCATCAGCATGCTGAAGGTGAACAGCGAGATGTACGAGAAGAAGCGCTGGTAGCCCGGATCCTCGGCCATGTAGCCGACGGTGTAGACGTGCACCATCAGCGAGACGAAGGTGACCACCACCATCATCATCGCGGTCAGGCCGTCGACCAGGAAGCCGACCTCCATCTTCAGGCCGCCGAGGTTCATCCACTCGTAGATGGTGGCGTTGAAGCGCGCACCGGCCAGCACGTCGTTGAGCACCAGCGCCGAGATCAGGAACGAGACCAGCACGCCGAGGATGGTGACGGTGTGGGCGCCGGCGCGGCCGATGGCCTTGCCGAAGAAGCCGGCGACCACGGCGCCGACCAGCGGCGCCAGGGGCACTGCCAGCAGCAGGTTTTGCGAGAGTTGTGCAGCCATGTTGTTCTACCGGTCCCTGGCCTCAGCCCTTGAGCGAGTCGAGCTCTTCGACGTTGATGGTCGATCGGTTGCGGAACAGCACCACCAGGATCGCCAGGCCGATGGCCGATTCGGCCGCCGCCACGGTGAGGATGAAGAACACGAACACCTGGCCCGCCATGTCGCCCAGGTAGTGCGAGAAGGCGACGAAGTTCATGTTGACCGCCAGCAGCATCAGCTCGATGGCCATCAGCAGCACGATCAGGTTGCGGCGGTTCAGGTAGATGCCGATCACGCTGAGCGCGAACAGCAGGCCGCCCAGCGAGAGGTAGTGGCCGAGGGTGATGGGTCCGAAGCTCATTTCTTGTCTCCCGCAGCGGCCGGCGCGGCGGCGGCAGGCGCGGCCACCGGCACCGAGGCCTGCTCGACCACCGGATCCATCTTGACGATGCGCAGGCGGTCGGCCTTCTTGGCCAGCACCTGCTCGCCGGGCTTCTGCGCGCGGCTGTCCTTGCGCTTGCGTAGCGTCAGCGCAATGGCCGCAATGATGGCCACCAGCAGCAGCACCGCCGCC
>JAURXG010000324.1 GCA_030654555.1 Aquabacterium sp. | reverse complement strand
CCGCGCCGACGAAGTCCTCGCGCATGCGGGCGGTGCCGCAGGCGGCCACGCAGCAGCCGCATTCGATGCAGCGGTCGAGCTCGTAGATGGCCTCGGCCAGCTCGGGCTCCATGCGCGCCTCGAGCCGGGTCAGGTCGATCGCCGCCTGCTGCTGGTGCACCCAGGTCTGCAGCCGCTCGCTCATGCCGCGCATCCACTTGCCGGTGTTGACCGACAGGTCGCCGATCAGCTCGAACACCGGCAGCGGCGCCAGCGTGAAGCTGTCGCCCAGGTTCTGCGTCAGCGTGCGGCAGGCCAGCGCCGGGCTGCCGTTGACCAGCATCGCGCAGCTGCCGCAGATGCCGGCGCGGCAGACGAAGTCGAACTGCAGCGACGGATCGAGCTTCTCGCGGATCTCGCTCAAGGCGATGAACAGCGTCATGCCGGCCGCGTCGTCGAGCTGGTAGGTCTGCCAATGCGGCGCCACCTCGGGCTGCGCCGGGTTGTAGCGCAGCACGCGGATGTTGAGCTTGCGCTGCACCAGCGGCGCAGCCGGCGCTTCCGCCTGCAGCCGCGCGGAGGCCGGAGGCAGCACCTGGATCGGGATCGTCTTCATGACAGCGGCTCGTCGATGCGTTCGTTGCGGCCGCGCAGCGCGGCGGGCAGGAGGTCTTCGTAGGGCATCAGCGAACGCTGCACCTCGAAGCGCGGCGCGTCCTTCAGCCGCTCGCGCAAGGCGGCCACCTCGGCGGCGCGCGCGGGCGTGTCGGGGTGGTCGACGTAGTCCTTGGCGCCGTAGCCGCGCCAACCGGGTGGCAGCTCCATCGCCCTGACGTCCAGCGGTTCGTAGGCCAGCGTGGGCAGCGTGTCGGCGGCGCCCGGCCAGGTGGCCAAGGTGCGCTTGAGCCACTGCGCATCGTCGCGCCGGGGGAAATCTTCGCGGAAATGCGCGCCGCGGCTCTCGGTGCGCTCCGCGGCGCCGTAGGCCACGCACAGCGCCAGCTTCAGCATCTTCTGCGTGCGGTAGGCGGTGGCCAGTTCGGGGTTGGCGCCGGCGGCCTTGTGGCGCAGGCCGATGCGGCGGCTGCGCTCCAGCAGCGCCTGCAGCTCGGTGACGGCCGAGGACAGGTCCTCGCCGGTGCGGAAGATGCCCACCTTGGCGGTCATGATCTGCTGCATCGCCACCCGCAGCGCCGAGGCGTCCTCGGTGCCGTTGCCCGACACCAGCCAGTCGAGCTTGGCCTGCTCGGTGGCGATGAAGTCGCGCACCAGGCCGGTGGGGATGGTCACGTCGTTGGCCGTGGCGTCGCAGAAGTCGGCGACGAAATCACCGACGATCATGCCCGCCACCACCGTCTCGGCCACCGAGTTGCCACCCAGCCGGTTGAAGCCGTGCATGTCCCAGCAGGCCGCCTCGCCGGCGGCGAACAGGCCGCGCAGCGTGGCGCTCTGGCCGGTGTGGTCGGTGCGCACGCCGCCCATGGTGTAGTGCTGCGCCGGGCGCACGGCGATCATCTGCTCGACCGGGTCGATGCCCAGGAACGATTCGCAGATCTCCTTCACCTCACGCAGGTTCTTCTCGATGTGTGCGCGGCCCAGCTGGGTGATGTCCAGCCACAGGTGCTCGCCGAAGCGAGATTGCGCGCCCTTGCCCTTGCGGATGTGCGTCTCCATGCGGCGCGAGACCACGTCGCGCGAGGCCAGCTCCTTCTTCTCGGGCTCGTAGTCGGGCATGAAGCGGTGGCCGTCGACATCCTTCAGCAGCCCGCCGTCGCCGCGGCAGCCCTCGGTCACCAGGATGCCGGCCGGAAAGATGCCGGTGGGGTGGAACTGCACCGCCTCCATGTTGCCCAGCGTGGCGATGCCGGTCTCCAGCGCGATCGCGGTGCCGATGCCTTCGCAGATCACCGCGTTGGTGGTCACCCGGTACAGCCGACCGGCCCCGCCGGTGGCGATGCAGGTGGCCTTGGCCACGTAGGCGCTCAGCTCGCCGGTGATCAGGCAACGCACCACCGCGCCGTAGCAACGGCCCCCTTCGTGGATCAGCGCGATCGCCTCCATGCGCTCGTGCACCGGGATCGACTCGGCAATCGCCCGGTCGCTGACGGCAAACAGCATCGCGTGGCCGGTGCCGTCGGACACGTAGCAGGTGCGCCACTTCTTGGTGCCGCCGAAATCGCGCTGGGCCACCAGGCCGTGGGCCTCGTCGCGCTCGGTCAGCGTGACCTTCTGGCCGTTGATGATGACCTGCCGGTCGCCGCGGTTGACGCGGCTCCAGGGCACGCCCCAGGCGACCAGCTCGCGCACGGCCTTGGGCGCCGTGTCGACGAACATGCGCACCACGCGCTGGTCGGCGCCCCAGTCGCTGCCACGCACGGTGTCCTCGAAGTGCACGTCCTCGTTGTCGCCCTGGCCCTTGATGACGTTGCCCAGCGAGGCTTGCATGCCCCCCTGCGCGGCGGCCGAATGCGAGCGCTTGGGCGGCACCAGCGACAGGATGATGGCGTCGTGGCCGCGCCGCTTGGCGCCGATGGCCACGCGCAGCCCGGCCAGCCCGCCGCCGATGACCAGCACGTCGGTGTAGATGATCTTCATGGTGCCGCTCTCGTTCTTATTTCTGGGCGGGCGTCTGAATGGACGTCTCGGGCTGCACCCAGGCCGGTGTGTAGGCCTCGCCGGCGCGCGGCGCATGCTCGATGCCGATCTTGACGTAGGCCGCCAGCGTGGCCAGGCCCAGCACCAGGAAGAAGGCGGTCAGCGCCCACTTGAGGGTCTTCAGGCGGCGCCGCACGGCATCGGGGTCGGCGCCGGCGAACCAGCCCCACTTCACCGCCAGCCGGTACAGGCCGATGCCACCGTGCAGCTCGACCGCGAACAGCAGCACCAGGTACAGCGGCCAGAAGTGCTCGCTCCACATGCGGTCGGCGCTGCCGTAGGGACCGATGGTCTCGGGCCGCGTCATCATCGTGTACAGATGCACCGAGGCCAGGAAGAACAGCGCGAAGCCGGTCACCGCCTGCCACCACCACAGCGTGGTGTCGCCATGCTTGAACTGGTTGATGTGCTCGCGGATGTTGCGCAGCTGGCGGTAGTTGATCGGGAACTTGCGCATCGCCAGCAGCGCGTGCAGCACCACGATCGCCAAGATCGTGGCCACCACCAGCGACACCACCCCGGGGAACGAGCGGCCGAAGAAGAAGTAGCCCTCGAAGAACTTGGTCACCGTCCACATCGCGTCCTTGCCCAGCAGGATGGACGAGACGAAAAGCATGTGGCCCCACATGAAGAGGCCCAGCACCAGCCCACTGAGGCTTTGAAGCGCGTCGAGCCGTGCGGGCCACAGGCTCTTGCGCCGTCGCATCGGTCGGACCACCGGTGCGGCGTGCGGGCTGCTGTTCATACGCGGTGTCTCCAGGGTCGGCGGGGTGTTTGCCATTCGATGCCGACGGTGCATCTTCGACGTCGGCCCGGCGCCGCCGTTTGATACACATCAATCAATCGGGCGCGCCCGGGAATACCGTCTCGCCCTGGCCGCTACACCTCATCAGACACCCCGTTCGCCATGCCCGAGAAGCCCACCAGCGCCCGCCCGGTACCGCACCCGGCCGTCCCCGTCCCGCGACGGCGGTCGCGGCCGCCCGCACCGGCCGGGGCCCGCGGGGAGATCGCCGCCACCCGCCCAGGCGCGGCAAGCGCAACCCGTACACTGCGCCGCGACCGGGTCTGCCCCGCCGCTGCGGCGTCGGCCCGCTAGCCCGGCCGACTCATCTGCTCCTCGACGACACCATCTTGCAGTCCCTTCCGTCCCCTGTTTCCAGCGCGCCGCTGACCGGCACCGCCCCCTGGGTGCTGCAGACCCGCGGCCTGGCCGGCCAGCGCGGCGACCGGGCGCTGTTCGAGCGGCTCGACCTGGCGCTGGCCCCCGGCAGCGTGACCTGGCTGCGCGGGCGCAACGGGCGCGGCAAGACCAGCCTGCTGCGCCTGCTGGCCGGGCTGTCCACGCCGATGGCCGGCGAGGTGCTGGTGTGCGGCCGCACGCTGCGCCAGGGCGGCCCCGAATGGCGCCGGCGGCTGGTCTACATCGGCCACCAGAATGCGCTGAAGGAAGACTTGAGCGCCGCCGAGTCGCTGCGCTTCCTGGCACGCCTGCACGGCGTGCCGGTCGACGATGCCCGGCTGGCGCAGGCGCTGCGCCGCATGGGGGTGATCAACCGCCAGCATGCGCCGGTGCGCACGCTGAGCCAGGGCCAGCGGCGCCGCGTGGCGCTGGCGCGGCTGGCGCTGTCTCAGGACGCGCCGCTGTGGTTGCTGGACGAGCCCTTCGACGCGCTGGACACCGACGGCGTGGCCGCGCTCAACGGCGTCATCGCCGAACATGCCGCGCGCGGCGGCTGCGTGCTGCTGACCAGCCACCAGCCGCTGTCGCTGCTGCAGCCCGAGCC
>JAURXG010000318.1 GCA_030654555.1 Aquabacterium sp. | reverse complement strand
CGCTGGTGGACCTGGCCGAACTGCAGACCACCGCCGACAAGGTGCGCCTGGTGCCTGCCGCGGCCCTGCCCAAACTGTGGACCGCCTGCCTGGACAAGCTGGCCGACACCCTGCGCGAGTCGGGCAAGGACGGCTTCGTCGATGCGCTGGACGACAGCACCGCGCCGGTGCTGGCGCTGGTCGAACGCGACAAGGACCTGGCGATCTTCCAGGTGCTGCGCCAGAACGGCAACGAACTGGTGCAGTACGGCGTGAACCACGCCACCCATGCCGCGATCACCGGCTACCTGGTGGCACAGCGGCTGGGCTGGTCGGCCGAGGACGCGCAGCGCGTCTTCAAGGCGGCGCTGACGATGAACATCTCGATGCTGGAGCTGCAGGGCCAGCTGGCCGTGCAGAAGACGCCGCCCACGCCCGAGCAGCGGCAGTCGATCCTGGCCCACCCGGGCTTCAGCCGCACGATGCTGGAGCTGGGCGGCGTGACCGACACCGACTGGCTCGATGCCGTGTCGCAGCACCACGAGAACCACGAGGGCACCGGCTACCCCGGCGGCATCCGCGAGCCCAGCGACATCGCCGCGCTGGTGCGCCGCGCCGACATCTACACCGCCAAGCTGAGCCCGCGCGCCACGCGCGACTCGATCGCCGCCGACAAGGCCGGCCGCATGATGTTCATGCAGGAGCCGGGGCATCCGATGATCGCCGCGCTGGTCAAGGAGTTCGGCGTCTACCCGCCGGGCTGCTTCGTCAAGCTGATGTCGGGCGAGACCGGACTGGTGGTGCGGCGCGGCAGCACGGTGATGACGCCGATCGTGGCGGTGATCTCGTCGCCCACCGGCGTCCAGCTGCCCCAGCCGGTGCGGCGCGACACGGCCCAGAAGGGCTACGGCGTGCACTCGGTGCTGGGCGGCCACGCCGGCGGCGTGCGCCTGTCGCCCGAGAAGCTGCTGGCCGTGCTGGCCGGCTGAGCGAGCGACCCGCGCGGCGCAGCCCGCGCTCAGCCCGCGTCGCGCGCGGCGAAGGCTTGCAGCGTGTCGCCGGCCACGCGGCAGATGCGCCACTCGGGCATCACCGTGGCGCCCATCTTCTCGTAGAAGCGGATCGCGTTCTCGTTCCAGTCGAGCACGCTCCACTCGAAGCGGCCGTAGTCGCGCGCCACCGCCAGCGCGCCCAGGTGCGACAGCAGGGCCTTGCCGATGCCCGCCCCCCGAAAGGCCGGCTGCACGTACAGGTCCTCCAGGTACAGCCCGGGCTTGGCCAGGAAGGTGGAGAAGTTGGTGAAGAACAGCGCAAAGCCCACCACCGTGCCCGCGCTCTCGGCCACCACGCTCTCGACCACCGGCCGCACGCCGAACAGGTGCGGCGCCAGCGTCTCGGGCGTGAGCCGCAGCAGGTGCGTGAGGTTCTCGAATTCGGCCAGCTCGCCGATCAGGCCGGCGATGGCGGGCACGTCACGCGGCTCGGCGGCGCGCAGTTGGTAATCGATCATCGGGCCATTCTGGCATCGCGCGATGCCGCCGGCCGACGCACGCCAGCTGGCCCGCCTGTCGCCGCACCGACAGCCCCCCGCGGCCGCTGCCCCCTACAGTGCCGGGCATGAGCGCCCCCCCGAACGAGATCTACCCGCCGCTGCGCCTGTCGCAGAGCCGCCACCTGCCCCTTCGCGGCCTGCAGTACCACCTCACCCAGTGGGGCGCGCCGCAGCCCGGCCAGCCGCTGCTGGTGATGGTGCATGGCTTCATGGACGTGGGCGCGTCGTTCCAGTTCGTGGTGGACGCCATGGCGCGCTCGGGCGACGCCAACCGCTGCATCGTGGCGCCCGACTGGCGCGGCTTCGGCCTCACCAGCGCGCCGGCCGGCACCGATGCCTACTGGTTCGCCGACTACCTGGGCGACCTGGACGCGATCATCGACGCGCTGTCGCCCGATGCACCGGTCGACCTGCTGGGCCACAGCATGGGCGGCAACGTGGTGATGACCTACGCCGGCGTGCGCCCGCAGCGCATCCGCCGGCTGGTCAACCTCGAAGGTTTCGGCCTGCCCGACCTGCCGGCCGCCGACGCCCCCGCGCGCCTGGCCACCTGGCTGGACGAACTGAAGACGCCGCAGACGCTCAAGCCCTACGCCAGCCTGGCCGAGGTGGCGCAGCGGCTGCGCAAGAACAACCCGCGCCTGCCGGCCGACAAGGCGCTGTGGCTGGCCGGCCACTGGTCCGAGCCGACGGCCGACGGCCTGTGGCGGCTGCGCGCCGACGCCGCGCACAAGCGCATCAACCCGGTGCCCTACCGCGCGGCCGACACCATCGCCACCTGGCAGCGCATCACCGCGCCGCTGCTGTGGGTGCAGGGCGTGGCCAGCCGGCTCGATGCCCACTGGGGCGGGCGCTACAGCCTGGCCGAGTTCCAGCAGCGCCTGGCCCATGTGCCCGACGTGCGCCAGGTGCAGCTGGCCGATGCCGGCCACATGCTGCACCACGACCAGCCCGAGGCCCTGGCGGCGGCGCTGGAGGCCTTCCTCGACCAGGCCTGACCGGCCGGACGCGCCTGCCTGGCCACCCGCGGCCGTGGAGACCCGCCATTTCGACCATCGGCCGGCGTTCGGGTCGGTTAGATTCGTTGCGCGGCAGCATTGGCCTGCCGCGGGATCGACGGAAGGACACCCATGCATCTGCTGCGCCACCTGCTCTGCGTGACCGCCCTGGTCTGGCCACTGGCCAGCGGCGCGGCCGACGCACCCGATTGCAGCCGGCCGCTGAGCCTGGCCCTGCACGACCACGGCCTGCTCTATTCCAGCCAGACCGGCGAAGGCATCGACAAGGACTTCGCCGACGAACTGGCCCGGCGCAGCGGCTGCAAGATCAAGCTCAGCGTGTTGCCGCGCGCGCGCATCTGGCAGCTGATCGAATCCGGCGCGCTCGACTTCAGCCTGTCGGGCATCACCAACCAGCAGCGTGAGCGTTTCGCCGCGTTCGCCTGGTACTTCGCCAACAAGTACTACCTGCTGGTGCGCAACGACGTGGGCGCGTTGACGCTGGCCGACTTCGAGCGCAACCCGGCCCTGCGGCTGGGCGTGATCCGCAGCTTCCGCTACAGCCCCACCGCCAACCGGCTGGTCGACCGGCTGGATGCCAGCGCCCGGGTCAGCTACGCCACGCACCTGGATCCGCTCTACCAGGTGCTGCTCGACAACCGGGTGCAGGCGATGATCATCGAGCCCTTCGATTACCCCACGCTCGAAACCACCCGCATCCGCGCGCAGACGCAGATCCTGGAGTTCGACGACCCGCCGGTGCCGCACGGGCTGATCATGTCGAAGAAGTCGCTGCCCGAAGCGCAGCAGGCCGCCTGGCGCGCGCTGGTCGACGACATGCGCGCCGACGGCACCGTTCGGCGCATCTTCGAGAAGTACTTCAAGCCCGAACTGGCCTTGGCGATGACCCGCTTCTGAGGCAGGACGCCCGTTGAAACGCGTTGCGCCCTGGCTGTGGCCGCTGCTGGTGGCCGCCCTCTCGCTGGGCATCACCGGCTGGCTGTGGCAGCACGAGCACCAGACCCACGAGCGCACACTGCGCGGCAGCTTCGATTTCGGCCTGCGCCGCACCGCCACCCGCATCGAGGAGCGCGTGGCCAGCTACGAGCAGATGCTGCGCGGCGTGCGCGGCCTGTTCGATGCGTCGGACGACGTCACCGCCACCGATTTCGCCCGCTATGTCGACGGCCTGACGACCGGCGCCGGCTTCGCCGGGCTGCGCTCGGTGGCCTATGCACCGCTGCAGGCCGCGGCATCGATCGCGCCCGTCACCTTTGCGGCGCCGGCCGTCGATCCGATCGTGCGCGCGCTGGGCCAGGACCTGTTGGCCGACCCGCTGCGCCGGGCCGCGATGCTGCAGGCCCGCGACTCGGGCAGCATCGCCATCACCCACCGTCTGCCGGCGGCCGGCACCGGCGGCGATGCCGACGACCCGGGCTTCCTGCTGTTCATGCCGCTGTACGCCAAGGGCGCGGCGCACGACACGGTCGCGGCGCGGCGGACGCAGCTGGTCGGCTGGGTGTTCGCCAGCTTTCGGGTCGGCGACCTGATGTCCAGCCTGTACGGCGAGGGCACGCCGGGCCTGCAGGTCGACGTCCACGACGGCGTGCGGGTCGACGCCAGCACCCGGCTCTACCCGGGCACGGGCCATGCGGCCGCGGCGCCCGCAGCCCGCTTCCAGGCGCAGGAGTACGTGGGCTTTGCCGGCCACACCTGGACGCTGGCGGTGCGCAGCACCCCCGACTTCGAGCAGCAGTACCCCAACGACGGCGCGCAGATCATCGCCATCGCCGGCTGCGGGCTGAGCCTGGTGCTGGCCATGCTGACCTGGCAGCTGGTCACCGGGCGGGCGCGGGCCGATGCGGCCGCCCGCACGATGACCCGGCAGTTGCGCGACAGCTCCGAGCGATACCGCCGCATCGTCGAGACGGCCGACGAAGGCATCTGGATGGTCGACGCCGAGTCGCGCACCACCTTCACCAACCCCAAGCTGCAACAGTTGCTGGGCCTGGGAGCCGACGCGTTGATCGGGCGCCCCTGGACCGACTTCGTCGACGAGGCCGGCCGCGCCACGCTGGCGGGCACGGCCGACGGCGCGCCCGCGCCGACCCGCACCGAGCCGCTGGACATCCGCCTGCTGCGCCCCGACGGCACCGACCTGTGGGCCACCCTGTCCACCAGCGTGATCCTCGACGAGGCGGGGCAGCCGGCGGGGGCACTGGCCATGGTCACCGATGTCACCGGGCGCAGGCGCGCCGAGACCCGGCGCGCGCAGCTCGAACTGCAGTTGCGCCAGTCGCAGAAGATGGAGGCCATCGGCACGCTGGCCGGCGGCATCGCGCACGACTTCAACAACATCCTGGCGGCGATCCTGGGCAACGTGGCGCTGGCCGAGCAGGCGCTGGGCGCCGACCATCCCGCCGCCGGCCGGCTGGCCCAGGTGCGCGCGGCCGGCGAGCGCGGGCGCGGCCTGGTGCAGCAGATCGTGGCCTTCGCGCGGCAGCAACCCCAGCAGCGGGCCGTGCAGCCGCTGCAGCCGCTGCTCGACGAGACGGCCCTGCTGCTGCGCTCGACGCTGCCCGCGCTGGTCGAACTCGAGCTGCGCCTGTGCGAGGCGCCGTTGCAGGTGCATGCCGACGCCACCCAGCTGCAGCAGGTGCTGATGAACCTGTGCACCAACGCCTGGCATGCGATGACGGGCGGCACCGGCCACATCGTCATCGGCCTGGACGAGGCGATGCTGGATGCCACCGCGGCCGAGCGCCTGGGCCGCGTGTCGGCCGGGCGACACGCCCACCTGTGGGTGGCCGACGATGGCTGCGGCATGGACGACACCACCCGGCTGCGCATCTTCGAGCCGTTCTTCACCACCAAGCCGGTCGGCCAGGGCACCGGACTGGGGCTGTCGGTGGTGCTGGGCATCGTCGAAGCGCACGAGGCGGCCGTCACCGTGCACAGCCGCCCGGGCCAGGGCAGCCGCTTCGACATGTACTTCCCGCTCGCAGCGGCGGATGCCGCGCCGCCCACCGTGCGCCAGCCCGGGCCCAGCGTGCCGCCGGGCCGGGGGCAGCACCTGCTGTACGTCGACGACGACCCCGTGATGGGCTTGATGGTCGACGGCCTGCTGCGGCAGGCCGGCTACCGCGTGAGCTGCGTCGCCGACCCGCGCGAGGCCCTGCACCGTGCGATGGCCACGGTCGACGCCATCGAGCTGGTGATCACCGACTACAACATGCCCGAACTCTCGGGGCTGGATCTCGCGCTCGAACTGCAGCGTGTGCGGCCCGGGCTGCCGGTGGTGATCAGCACCGGCTACGTGACCGAGAGCCTGCGCCAGCAGGCCCGGCAGGCCGGCGTGCGGCAGGTGCTGCAGAAGGAGTACACGCTCGAACAGCTGGCCGCGGTGGTGCACGAGGCGCTGGCCGAGCCCCGCTGACCGGCACCCGGCGGCGCGCCGTGCTCAATCCACCGGCGTGAGCTTGGCGATGGCCAGCGCCAGCCACTTGGCGCCATGCCGGCCGAAGTTGACCTGCGCGCGGGCATCCGGCCCGTTGCCCTCGAGCGTCAGCACCACCCCCTCGCCGAACTTGGTGTGGAACACGCCCTGCCCCACGCGCAGGCCGTGCGACGGCGCCTTGGGCACCAGCGGCGGCGGTGCGGGGGGCGCCGCATACGGCGGTCGGCCCGCCACGCGCCCGGCGCCCACCACCGAGCCCAGCCCGGTGCCACGCTGCCAGGCCTGCTGGTACTCCTTCGCATAGCCCGAGCCGAAGCCGGCGTTGCGCGGCGTCAGCCACTTCAGCGCGCCCTCGGGCAGTTCGTCGAGGAAACGGCTCTTGACGTTGTAGCGGGTCTGGCCATGCAGCAACCGGGTCTGGCTGAAGCTGAGGTAGAGCCGCTTGCGCGCCCGGGTGATGGCCACGTACATCAGCCGGCGCTCTTCTTCCAGGCCGTCGGCGTCGCTCATCGAGTTCTCGTGCGGGAACAGCGCCTCCTCCAGCCCGGTGATGAACACGCAGTCGAACTCCAGCCCCTTGGCCGAATGCACCGTCATCAGCTGGATCGCGTCCTGGCCGGCCTGGGCCTGGTTGTCGCCGGCCTCCAGCGCGGCATGGGTCAAGAAGGCCGCCAGCGGCGAGACGATCTCGCCGGTCTCGGCATCGGGCGTCAGGTCCACCGCGGCCAGCGCCGCCGGCACGCCGATGCTCATCGTGCCCGGCCCGCCGGTCTCGTCGACCGGCAACGCCACCGCGTCCTTGCCGAAGCCCTCTTGGGTGACGAAGGCCTCCGCCGCGTTGACCAGTTCCTGCAGGTTCTCGATGCGGTCGGCGCCTTCCTTGTCGAGGCGGTAGAACTCGATCAGCCCCGAGGTGGCCAGCATCTGGTCGATGATCTCGCGCAGCGTCAGGCCCTTGGTGGCGGCGCGCAGCCCGTCGATCAGTGCGGTGAAGGCCTGCAGGTTGCCGCCGCCCTTGCCCGGCACCGCGCCCACGCTCTGGTACAGGCTGCGCGCGCTGGCGCGCGCAGCGTCCTGCAGCTGCTCGATGGTGCGCGCGCCGATGCCGCGGGTCGGAAAGTTGACCACCCGCAGGAACGAGGTGTCGTCGTTGGGGTTCTCGACCAGCCGCAGGTAGGCCAGCGCATGCTTGACCTCGGCGCGCTCGAAGAAGCGCAGCCCGCCGTACACGCGGTACGGCACGCCGGCGTTGAACAGCGCGCTTTCCATCACCCGGCTCTGCGCGTTGCTGCGGTAGAGGATGGCGATCTCGCTGCGTGGCGTGCCGCTGCGGTGCAGTTGCTGCGCCTCGTCGAGCAGCCACTGCGCCTCGGCATAGTCGCTGGTGGCCTCGGCCACGCGCACCGGCTCGCCGGGGCCGGCCTCGGTGCTGAGGTTCTTGCCCAGGCGCCGGGTATTGTGGCTGATCAGCGCGTTGGCACTGTCGAGGATGTTGCCGAAGCTGCGGTAGTTGCGCTCCAGCTTGATGACATGCTGCACGCGGTACTCACGCTCGAAGTCGGCCATGTTGCCGACCTGCGCACCGCGGAAGGCATAGATGCTCTGGTCGTCGTCGCCCACCGCGAACACGCTTTGGCCACCGCCGGGCGGCGCGAACATCTTCAGCCAGGCGTACTGCAGCCGGTTGGTGTCCTGGAACTCGTCGACCAGGATGTGCGCGAAGCGGTGCTGGTAGTGCTCGCGCAGCGCCGCGTTGTCGCGCATCAGCTCGTAGGTGCGCAGCATCAGCTCGGCGAAGTCGACCACGCCCTCGCGCTGGCACTGGTCCTCGTAGGCCTGGTAGATCTCGACCATCTTGCGCGTCTGCGGGTCGTGGGCGTCGACGTCCTTCGGCCGCTCGCCGTTGTCCTTGCGCGCGGCGATGAACCAGCTCACCTGCTTGGGCACGAAGCGCTCTTCGTCCAGGTTCATGGCCTTGATGATGCGCTTGACGGCCGACTGCGAATCGGCGGTGTCCAGGATCTGGAACGACTGCGGCAGCCCGGCCAGCTTCCAGTGCGCGCGCAGGAAGCGGTTGCACAGGCCGTGGAAGGTGCCCACCCACATGCCGCGCGTGGGCACCGGCAGCATGGCACTCAGGCGGTGCAGCATCTCCTTGGCGGCCTTGTTGGTGAAGGTCACCGCCATCAGCCCGCCCGGCGACACCTGGCCGGTGGCCATCAGCCAGGCGATGCGGGTGGTCAGCACCCGCGTCTTGCCCGAGCCGGCGCCGGCCAGGATCAGGCTGGGCCGCGCCGGCAGCGTGACGGCGGCCAGCTGCTCGGGGTTCAGGCCCTTGAGCAACGAGCCGGTGCCGGTCGCCCCAGAAGCGGCAGGCTGGGGTTCAGAATACTGTTCATGCATCCATTGATTCTAGGAGCCGGGGGGCTGCTCACGCTGACGGCGCTGGCGCTGCCTGCCGCAGCGCTGGCGGCCGCCTGCCCCCCCGAGGTTTCGCCGGTGACCGAGGTCTTCATCGCCGCCGACTGCGCCGACTGCTGGTCGGCCCCCGCGGCGCGCCCCGGCCTGCCCGGCTGGCGGCTCGACTGGATCACTCCGGCCGGGCCCGACGCACCGCTGGCCGCCGCCGCACTGCCCGAGAGCCACGCGCGTGCCGAGCGCATCACCGCCACCTCGGCGGTGGCGCTGCGGCCGTCGGCGCTGCGGCTGCAGGTCGTGTCGGGCCCGGCCTGGAACGGCTACTTCGGCCTGCAGATGACGCTGCAGCGCGCCCGCGCCGGCAGCAA
>JAURXG010000507.1 GCA_030654555.1 Aquabacterium sp. | reverse complement strand
GTCTTGCCGGTCTGGCGGTCGCCGATGATCAGCTCGCGCTGGCCACGGCCGACGGGCACCATCGAGTCGATCGACTTCAGGCCGGTCTGCACCGGCTGGCTCACCGACTGGCGTGCGATCACGCCCGGGGCGACCTTCTCGATCACGTCGGTCATCTTGGCGTTGATCGGGCCCTTGCCGTCGATCGGCGCGCCCAGCGCGTTGACCACGCGGCCGATCAGCTCGGGGCCCACCGGCACTTCGAGAATGCGGCCCGTGCACTTCACGGTGTCGCCTTCGGAGATGTGCTCGTACTCGCCCAGGATCACGGCGCCGACGGAGTCGCGCTCGAGGTTCAGTGCCAGGCCGTAGGTGGCCTGGCCGCTGGCGGTGGCCGGAAACTCCAGCATTTCACCGGCCATCACGTCGGACAGGCCGTGCACGCGCACGATACCGTCGGTGACGGACACGACGGTGCCCTGGTTCTTGATATCAGCCGACGCGCCAAGGCCCTCGATGCGGCTCTTGATGAGTTCGGAAATCTCTGCGGGGTTCAGTTGCATAACTTTCTCCTTGCGACAACGATCGGGCGGCGGGCCGAACCTGGGGTTCGGCCCGGGGCCGTCACGCCGTCAGGGCGACTTTCATTTGTTCGAGACGTGCCTTCACCGAGGTGTCGAGCACTTCGTCGCCCACCACCACGCGGATGCCGCCGATGAGCTCGGCGTCGATCTCGACCCGGGCCTTGAGCTTGCGACCGAAGCGCTTTTCCAGCGCGGCCACCACGTCGGCCAGTGCGGCGTCGTCGATGGCGAAGGCGCTGTAGACGATGGCGTCCGACGAGCCCGACTGTGCGTTGACCAGCGCGATGAACTGCGCGGCGATCTCGGGCAATGCGGCCAGCCGGCCGTTCTCGATCACCGCGGTCAGCAGATTGCCGACCTGGGGGTCGAGCGCGGTCTGCGCCGCGCCGTTGACCACCTCGAAGACCTGGGCGTTGCCCACCTTCGGGTTGTCGGCGAACTGGCGCAGCTGCTCGTTGCCGGCCACGGCGGCCAGCACGCTCATCTGGCCCGTCAGGCCGGCGGCGCCAGCGCCGGCGGCCTTGAACAGCGCCTCGGCGTAGGGACGTGCGATGGTTGCAAGCTC
The DNA here is from genome assembly GCA_030654555.1 of Aquabacterium sp. GTDB lineage: Bacteria > Pseudomonadota > Gammaproteobacteria > Burkholderiales > Burkholderiaceae_C > Pseudaquabacterium. Next base: position 9,057 of record JAURXG010000507.1, on the reverse strand, counting down.
GGCCATGATCAGAGCTCAGCCTTGAGGCGACCCAGCAACTCGGCGTGCACGCCGGCGTTGACTTCACGGCGCAGGATCGCTTCCGCGCCCTTGACCGCCAGGCCCGCCACCTGCTCGCGCAGGCTCTCGCGCGCCTTGACGGCTTCCTGCTCGGCTTCGGCCTTGGCCGCGGCGATGATCTTGGCGCCTTCTTCGGTGGCGCGCGACTTCGCCTCTTCCACCATCTGCTGGGCCAGACGCTCGGCGTCGGCCAGACGCTTGGCGGCGTCGTTGCGGGCCGAAGCCAGTTGCTGCTCCACGCGCTGGTTGGCGGCGGCCAGGTCGGACTTGGCCTTGTCGGCGGCCGACAGGCCATCGGCGATCTTCTTCGCGCGCTCGTCGAGCGCGGTGGCGATCGGCGGCCAGACGAATGACATCGTGAACCAGACGAGGATCGCGAAGACGATCATCTGGGCGATGAGGGTACCGTTGATGCTCACTTTGTTGCCTCGATCAAGAGTGATGGAGTGGTGCGACTGACCCAAAGGCCTGCCGCAGCGTCAGACTCCCCAAGCGAACGCCGTGGAACCGGCTCTGCCGGGCCACTGGCGTTGCCCCCTAGAGGGGGAGCGGCGAAGCCGCTTCGGGGGTGGTCGTCATCTCACTTGGGCAGGTTGGCGATCTGGCCGAGGAACGGGTTGGCGGTGGCGAACCACAGCGCGATACCGGTGCCGATGATGAAGGCCGCGTCGATCAGGCCGGCCAGCAGGAACATCTTGGTCTGCAGTTCGCCCATCAGTTCGGGCTGGCGGGCCGCCGATTCGAGGTACTTGCTGCCCATGATGCCGATGCCGATACAAGCGCCGACGGCACCCAGACCAATGATGAGACCGGCGGCCAGGGCGACAAAGCTGATGACTTCCATGATGACTCCTAGTGAGAAAAGTTAGTTGAGAGAGTGAAGCGGGAAAAAACCAAAGCCTGCCGGCCCGGGGGATGACAAGGGGCCGCGAAGCCCCGTTGCACAAAGAGCCAGCCGGCTCAGTGAGCGTCGTGTGCTTGACCCAGATACACCAGGGTCAGCATCATGAACACGAAAGCCTGCAAGGCGACGATCAGGATGTGGAAGATCGCCCACACCGTGCCGGCAATGATGTGCCCGAGGAACAGCGCGATGCCGGTGCCGGTGAAGGCAAAGGCGCCGCCCATCAGCGCGATCAGCATGAAGATCAGTTCGCCGGCGTACATGTTGCCGAACAGCCGCATGCCGTGCGAGACGGTCTTGGCGACGAACTCGATCATCTGCATCAGGAAGTTGACCGGGTACAGGTAGATCTTGTCGCCGAACGGGGCCGAGAACAGCTCGTGCACCCAGCCGCCGAAGCCCTTGATCTTGACGTTGTAGACCAGGCAGATCAGCAGCACAGACAGCGACAGGCCCATGGTGACCGACAGGTCGGCGGTGGGCACCACGCGCAGGTAGTGGATGCCGAACATCTCGCCGATCTTGGGCAGCAGGTCGACGGGCAGGAAGTCCATCGAGTTCATCAGGATGATCCAGACGAACACCGTCAGCGCCAGCGGAGCCACCAGCTTGCGGCTCTTGGCGTTGTGCACGATGCCCTTGGCCTGGGTGTCGACCATCTCGACCAGCATCTCGACCGCGGCCTGGAAGCGCCCCGGCACGCCCGAGGTGGCCGTCTTGGCGGCGCGCCACAGGAAGAAACTGCCGATGACGCCGACCAGCACGGCGAAGAAGATGCTGTCGAGGTTGAACACCGAGAAGTCGACGATGGCCGTCTGCTTCTGGTTTTGCAGGTGGGTCAGGTGGTGAATGATGTATTCACCGGCGGTCGGGCCACTTCCTGCGGCGTGTTCTGCGGCTGCCATGTTGTGTTGTCCAGTCCCGTCTTGTCTCAAGTCGCGCGACGCCGCCAGAGCAGCGCCACCCAATAAACCTTCATGCAGACCACCAGGCCGACAAACATGGCGGGCCACACCATAGGCTGCACGATCTTGCCCGCGACAACCAACATCGCAAGCGAAACTCCGATTTTCACCATCTCCCACAACATGAAGCTGACGGCCGATGCGCCGGGCGCCATGCTGGAGAGCTTGCTGGTCATGCCACGCGCCATCAAGGCGCCCGGCAAGACCACCGTGGCCGCGCCGTAAAGCATCGACCACATCACATCCATCCTCCCGGTGACCAGCCACCCGATCAGGGCAGCCACCACGCCCACTGCCGCTTGCACGGCAATGACCCGCCAGGGTGACACCGGCGGCTCCTGGGCCCTCAAGGCGGCTGCTTCTTCTCGACTCAGCCTCTTGAAGCTTCGGTTTGCTTCCCCATCTTCTGCGTCATCCCAGACCGCATGATGGCCGTTGTGTTGGACAGGCCGTTCAGTCATTTGGCGGGATGGTCGCGCTTGGTTGCGGCAAACCGCGGGAGTATACGTGGAAACCCGCTGCCTGGCGCCTCCCCCTGAATCGGCGGCGGCTTGATCGGCCTGCCCGCCCCACGGAAAGCACCCCCAGGCATGCGTTGGAAACGATGGTTGATGCTCGTCGCGCTGGTCGCCACGGCAACGGCCTGCAGCAGTGTCAACCTGAACTTCGACGCCAGCCGGCCGCACCACCGGCCGAACGGATTCCAGAACAACTACCTGGACTTCGAGCCCAAGGGCGCGCTCGAGTTGCTGCGCTGGCGCTTCGACGCCTGGCGCCACAGCCTGCCGCCGCCCACGCAACAGCCGGCGCCGTCGGTGGCCCCCGATGTGGCCTTCGTGCAGGCCAACGCGCGGGCGGGCGCCGCGATGCAGCCGGCGGTCACCTTCATCGGCCATGCCAGCGTGCTGGTGCAGGCCGGTGGCCTGAACATGCTGACCGACCCGATGTTCTCCGAGCGTGCGTCGCCGTTCAGCTTCATCGGCCCGAAGCGCGCCCAGCCGCCGGGGCTGAGCCTGGCGCAGCTGCCGCGCATCGATCTGGTGCTGATCTCGCACAACCACTACGACCACCTCGACGAAGCCAGCGTCAAGGCGCTGAACGCCCAGCCGGGCGGGCCGCCGCTGTTCATCGTGCCGCTGGGCCTGAAGGCCTGGCTGGCCGAGCAAGGCATCACGCAGGTCATGGAGCTGGACTGGTGGCAAAGCCACCGCGCGGGCGCCGCGGAGGTGGTGCTGACGCCGGCGCAGCATTGGTCGGGCCGTGGGCTGCACGACCGGCTGGCCACGCTGTGGGGCGGGTTCGCGGTGTTCCTGCCCGACTACCAGTGGTTCTACTCGGGCGATACCGGTTACTCGAAGGACTTTGCCGACATCCGCGCGCGCTTTGCCGACCGGCAGACCGACGGCGGCTTCGATCTGGCGCTGATCCCCGTAGGCGCCTACGAGCCGCGCTGGTTCATGGCCACGCAGCATGTCAACCCGGCCGAGGCGGTGCAGATCCACCGCGATCTCGGCGCCAAGCGCGCGCTGGGCGTGCACTGGGGCACCTTCTCGCTCACCGACGAGCCGCTGGACCAGGCCCCGCGGGACCTGGCCGACGCACGGCGTCTCGCCGGCCTGCCCGACGATCAGTTCTTCGTGATGGCGGTGGGCGAGACACGCCGGCTGCCGCCGCGCCGCTGAGCCGGCACCGAGCAAGCCCCTGCGGGCTCGCGCGCGCCCGGGCGTTGGGTCTGCCCACAGGCTGGCGGGCAAAGGCCCGAGCGCCGGACGGCGCCTACAACCGCGCCAGGTTCGCCGGCAGCCCCGGCACGGCCACGCGCAACTGCAGCACGCAGCCGGCCAGCGGCTGTGCCGCCAGTTCGTCGGCGGGGCGCTTCTCGCGCGCGGTGGTGATGTAGAGCGTCTTCAGGTCGGCGCCACCGAAGCAGGGCATCGTCGGGCAGCGCACCGGCAGCGGCAGTTCGGCCAGCAGCGCGCCGTCGGGCGCCAGGCGCAACAGGCGCTGGCCCTCGAACATGGCCACCCACAGCGCGCCTTCGGCATCCATCGCAGCGCCGTCGGGCCGCCCGCCATAACTGGCCAGCGACGCGCCTTCGGCGCGTGGCGCAAACTGCACCAGCACCCGGCGCCGCGACAGGCTGCCGTCGCTGCCGTCCAGGTCGAAGGCATAGATCACATGCGCCTTGGTGTCGGCCCAGGTCATGGTGCGGCCATCGGGGCTGAAGGCCAGGCCGTTGCTGACGGTGATGCCATCGGCCACCCGATCCAGTCGGCCATCGTCCAGGCGGTACAGCGCCGCGTTGGGCTGGCGCTGGTCGTCGATGGTGCCGACCCAGAAGCGGCCATGCGCGTCGGCCTTGCCGTCGTTGAAGCGCTGGCCGGCCGGGTCGTAGGGCGGCTTGGCCACGGCGTGGCGCTGGCCGGTGCGGGTGTCGAAGCGCCAGAGCCCGTCGCGCATGGCCAGCAGCAGGCCGCCACCCAGCAGCGGCGCGCAGCAGGCCGGCTCGGTCTCGAAGGGCCACTGGTCGTGCAGGCCGCGGGCCGGGTCGAAGCGGTTGAGCCGCCGGCCCGGGATGTCGACCCAGTACAGCAGCTGTTCGTCGGGGTGCCACAGCGGGGATTCACCCAGCAGCGAGGGCGGCACGGGCAATGCGGTGATGTCAGTGGTCATGGGCGATGGGATGGCACGTCGCGCGGGCACACGGGTGCGCCGCGGCGCTGCAGATCAACCGAGGTCGACCTTCAGGTAATGCGCGCCGGGGATCGGGTTGAAGTAGTACGGCGGCACCTCTTCGAAGCCCAGGGACTCGTAGAGCCCACGTGCGGCCTCCATGTCGTCGAGGGTGTCGAGCAGCATCGCCGAATAACCGGCCTGGGTGGCGCCGTCGATCAATGCCTGCGCCAGCAACCGGCCCAGGCCGAAGCGGCGGAAGGCGCGGCGCACGTACAGCCGCTTCATCTCGCAGGCGTTGGCGTAGTCGACGTCGGCCAGCGGGCGGAAGGCGCCGCAGCCGGCCAGCTCGTCGTCGACGAAGGCCAGCAGCAAGGCGCCCTGTGGCGCGGCGTAGTCGCCCGGCAGCCCGGCCAGCTCGGCGTCGAAGTGCTGGAAGCACAGGTCGATGCCCAGCGCCACGGCGTACTCGCGAAACAACTCGCGCGTGGCGTCGAGCAGCGCGGGGGTGTCGGGGGCCTGCAGGCGGATGACGGGCGGCGGCATTCGGAGCGCGAGAACCGGGGCCGGCCAGTCTACCCGCCCTGCCGCGCGATCCACACCGCCGCGGCCACGCAGGCCGCCCACACCGCCAGCGCCAGGCTGCGGCTGGCAAGGGTGTCGGTGGCGGCGGGCACCTCGGGCGGCAGCGGCTTGTCGCCGGTGATCATCGGCGTGACCAGGTTGCGGCCGCGCAGCCGGTAGACGACGATGGCCGCCACGTGCAGCGCCACCAGCGCCAGCAGCGCCCACTGGCCATAACCCTTGTGCCAGCCGGTGGCCGCCAACCCGGTGGCGGTGGCCACGTACCGGTTCAGCGGCCCGGTGGTGGCGATCTCGTCGTCGGCCACCAGCCCGGTGCCCACCTGCAGCGCCAGCAGCGCGATCAGCGCGAAGACCGAGAACGCGCCCAGCGGGTTGTGGCCCACCTCGAAGTGATCGCCCGGCCGCGCGGCGCCACGCAGGTAGCGCAGCACGGTGGCCGGCGCATAGACGAAGCTGGCGAAGCGCGACCAGCGCCCGCCCACCAGCCCCCACACCACACGGAAGGCCAGCAGCGTGAACACCAGCAGCCCGAAGCGCATGTGCCAGGCCAGCGCATTGCCGCCCAGCTTGCCGGTGATCACCAGGCCGATGACCGCCGCGGCCAGCAGCCAGTGGAAGACGCGGGTGGGCAGGTCCCACACCCGTACCGGGTGGAGGTCGGCGGGATCGGTCATGGGCGGCGTGGGGAGCGGGTGGGCACGTTGCCAACGATAGCCGAACTCGCCGCGGCGCCGCGGCCGCGGCAAGCCCCTACATCGCAGGGAATAAAGCGGCGTGCTGGCCCGTAGACTGCCCAACGCGCCGGTGCCTTGCCGGGCGTCCCCTCGTACCCATCCTGTTGGAGGATCTGCATGAAACGTCTGTTCGTGGCCGCCGTGACCACCCTTGGCGCGCGGGCCAGCCTGCCCGCCGCCGCCCAGTTCCAGAAGCCCGAGGACGCGATCAAGTACCGCCAGTCGGCCTTCACCGTGATGGGCAACCACGTCAGCCGCATCGGTGCGATGGCCGCCGAGAAGGCGCCCTTCGATGCCAAGGCCGCGGCCGAGAGCGCGCACATCGTCGTGACCCTGTCCAAGCTGCCGTTCACGGCCTTCGGCGCCGGCACCGACAAGGGCCTGCCCAACCGCGCCAAGCCCGAGATCTGGTCACAGTCGGCCAAGTTCACCGCCGCCGCCGATGCGATGGCGGTCGAGGTCGCCAAGCTCGAGGCGGCGGCCAAGGGCGGCAGCCTCGACGCGATCAAGACCGCGATGGGCGGCGTGGGCAAGAGCTGCAAGTCCTGCCACGACGACTTCCGCGCCGAGAAGTACAGCGCGAACTGAACCCCCGCGCAGCGCCTGGGGCGCTGGCCGGTGGATCGCCTGCAGGGCCCCGCTTCGGCGGGGCCTTCTTGTTTCAGGCGGGGCCGGCGAAGCCGAGCACGACCCGGCGGGTCCTGGCGCTCTTCTTCTCGAGCTTGGTGACCACCACCGCGCCGATCTCGGCGGTGTTGTCCACATGCGTGCCACCGCAGGGCTGCAGGTCGACACCGTCCACTTCGACCAACCGCACCCGGCCCTGGCCGCGCGGTGGCTGCACGCTCATGCTGCGCACCAGGCCCGGATTGGCATCGAGCTCGGCCTCGTCGATCCAGCGCTGGCGCACCGGGTGCGCCTCGGCCACCAGGCGGGCGATGCCGGCGGTGAGCACGTCCTTGTCCAGCGGCTCGGTCATGTGGAAGTCCAGCCGCGCATAACCCGCGGTGATCGAGCAGCCGTCCACCGGATGCGGCACCAGCGCGCACAGCAGGTGGGTGGCCGTGTGGAAGCGCCGGTGCGCGCTGCGGCGCGCGGCGTCGATGCAGGCGATGACGGGCTGCCCCGCCTGCCAGCCGGCCAGGTCGGCACCGGGCGCCGGCAGATGCAGGATGCGGCCGGGCTCGGCGCCCTTGCGGGTGTCGACGATCGACAGCTCGGCACCATCGGCGCGGCGCAGCACGCCGGCATCACCGGCCTGGCCGCCGCCCTGCGGGTAGAACACGGTGCGGTCGAGCTCGATGCCGGCTTCGCCCACGGCGGTGATCGTGGCCTCGCAGGCCAGCCGGTTGGCATCGTCGCGGAAGAGTTCTTCGGTGCTCATGCGATGGCGGTGGTGAGGGTCACGGGGCCGCGCGGGGTGGCCAGGATGGCTTGCAGCGCCGGGCCGCCCGACTGCACCGTGGCGCCCCGCAGGCGCAGCAGGTCGGCCTCGCGCGGGGTGATCGCGCCGAACACCACCGATTGCAGCGCCACGGCCGATGGCGCCATCGCCTCGGTGGGATGCCGGCCCTGCCACTGGATCAGCGTGGGCAGCCGCCCGGCGCCGGGCAGCGCGCCGTCGTCGCGCACCAGGATGCGCCAGGCCAGCTTGCCGTCGGGCGTGTCGCGCTCGGCGGCCAGCGCCGGGCCCGGGTCCTGGCCGAGGGTGATCAGCCCCCACCGGTGCATCTCGACGTTGGGCGTGCGCGCCACCGCCCCCAGCAGCCGCGGCGAGGCCTTCAAAGCGGCCCGCAGCGCCGGATCGTCCAGCCCGAACCAGCGCGCGCGGCCCGGCGCCGGCGCCTCGGGGTCGATGGCGATGATCTCCAGGTAGATCTGCGCGAAGGCCGGGCCGTCGATGCGCAGCAGCCGGTTGTGCGTGCCCATCAACGGGTGCTGGCCACCCGGCCCGGGCGCCACGCCCAGCGTGGCCTCGCACCATGCGGCGCCCTGGGCCAGGCTGTCGGCCGCGATGACGAGGTGGTCGAGGTCGCAGTTCACAGCGCGACGACCCCGCTGACCACCGCGCACACCGCGCCGCCGATCCACACGTCGGCGCCTTCGCGCTGCACGTGCACCCGGCCGGCACGGCCCAGCGCAGCCCCCTGCGCGGCGATGTAGCGGTCGGGCGCCAGGCCGGCGGCCATCAACCACTGCGCCAGGCCGGCGTTCAGGCTGCCGGTGACCGGGTCTTCCGGCACGCCCAGGCCGGGCACGAAGGCGCGCACCTCGAACTGGCATTCGCTGCCAGCCGGGTGCGGGCCCACCACGCCCAGCTTCAGCCCGCGCATCGCCGCGAAGTCGGGCCGCAGCGCCAGCACGGTGGCGGCATCGGGCAGCAGCGCGGCCATCCAGCCCGGGCCGTTGTCGATCCACTCGAGCCGTTGCACCACGCTGTCGGGCAGGCCCAGCGCGGCCACCGCCTGCGCCCGCAGCGTGGGCTCGACCGGGCCGGTGCGGCGCAGCGCCGGCGCGGCAAAGGCCAGGCGCGGCGTCTCACCGGCCACATCGCGCCGCACCCGTACCCGGCCCACGCCGCACTGCTGCACCACCACGCCCGGATCGCGCGGTTGACCACCGGCCGCCAGCCAGGCGTGGCAGCTGCCCAGCGTGGGGTGGCCGGCAAACGGCAGCTCGCCACCGGGCGTGAAGATGCGCACCCGGTAATCGGCCGCCGGGTCGTCGGGCGGCAGCAGGAAGGTCGTCTCCGAGAGGTTGGTCCATCGCGCGAAGTCGGCCATCTGCGCATCGCCGAGGCCCTGCGCGTCGTGCACCACGGCCAGCGGGTTGCCACGCAGCGGCACGCTGGTGAAGACGTCGAGCTGGGAGAAGCGGCGTTGGGTCATCGTCGTCACACCTTCAGGGGACTGCCGCCAGCGTGGCGGCATAGACATCGCGGTCGACGTTGCCGCCGCTGAGGATCAGCGCTGTGCGCTGGCCGGCCCGCTGCGCGCGCTGCTGCCAGGCCGCGGCCAGCGCGGCGGCGCCGGCGCCTTCGGCCACCTGGTGCGTGGCCTCGAACAGGCGGCGCATCGCGGCGGCCACCTCGTCGTCGCTGACCTGCACCACGCCGTGCAGGCCCCGCTGCAGCATC
>JAURXG010000317.1 GCA_030654555.1 Aquabacterium sp. | reverse complement strand
GGACTTCGGCATCGTGGGCACGCGCACCGACTGGGAGAAGGAATACCGGGCGCTGAAGTTCCTGGCCTTCTTCGGCCGCGGCTACAAGCGCGTGGCCGAGGGGGGGGTGGAAGGCGGGGGGGTGCCGCCCAACACCCGGGTGGACGCGCTGGAGAGCGCGATCCGCGCCGTCTGCGAGCCGCACTTCGACCGGCCCCTGAAGGACATCTCGCTGGGCCAGGTGCTGATGCGGTTGTTCCAGACCTCGCGCCGCTTCAACGTCGAGATCCAGCCGCAGCTGGTGCTGCTGCAGAAGACGCTGCTCAACATCGAGGGCCTGGGCCGCCAGCTCGACACCGAGCTCGACCTGTGGGCCACCGCCAAGCCCTTCCTCGAGACCTGGATGTACCGCCAGGTGGGCTGGCAGGGGTTGGTGGAGCGCTTCAAGAACGAGGCGCCGCGCTACGCCCAGCTGCTGCCCGAGTTGCCCCGCCTGGTGCACCAGGCACTGTTGCGCGGGCGCGAGAGCGACCCGGCCACGCTGGCCCTGCTGATCGAGCAGCGCCGCACCAACCGGCTGCTGCAGGCGCTGTTGTACGGCGTGGTCGGCTTCGTGGCGGGCGCGCTGCTGACCCAGTTGATGCTGCACTGGCACGGCTGAGCGGCGCCGCGGCGGCGGCCCGATAATGCGCCGCGCCACGCTTTCACCAACCCGTCGCCCCGGTCTTCGGCATGAACACCACCCTGATCGTCTTCGTCGTGCTCTACCTGCTGGGCACCCTGGCCATCGGCCTGTGGGCCGGCACGCGCATCAAGAACTCGACCGACTTCGCCATTGCCGGGCGCAGCCTGCCACTGGTGATGGTGATCACCACCACCTTCGCCACCTGGTTCGGGGCCGAGACGGTGATGGGCATTCCGGCCAAGTTCGTGCAGGGCGGGCTCAACGCCATCGTCGAAGACCCGTTCGGTGCCGGCACCTGCCTGATCCTGGTGGGCCTGTTCTTCGCCGCCAAGCTGTACCGGCTGAACCTGCTGACCATCGGCGACTTCTACCGCCAGCGCTACGGCAAGGGCATCGAGGTGTTCTGCTCGGCGGCCATCATCCTCAGCTACCTGGGCTGGGTGGCGGCGCAGATCACCGCGCTGGGCCTGGTGTTCAACGTGCTGACGCAAGGCGCGATGAGCGAGACCACCGGCATGATCGTCGGCACGCTGGCGGTGCTGGTCTACGTGGTGGTGGGCGGCTTCCTGGCGGTGGCCTGGACCGACTTCATCCAGATGAGCGTGCTGGTGGTGGGCCTGTCGGTCATCGCGGTGTTCTCGGCCGGCCTGGCGGGTGGCGCCGACGTGGTGCTGGCCAAGATCGGCTCGCAGGACCTCTGGCGCTTCCTGCCCGAGCCCAGCTTCAAGGACGTGGCCTTCTTCATCGGCGCGGGCGTGACCATGATGCTGGGCAGCATCCCGCAGCAGGACGTCTACCAGCGCGTGATGTCGGCCAAGGACGCCAAGACGGCGCGCAACGGCGCGGTGATCGGCGGCGTCAGCTACATCCTGTTTGCCTTCGTGCCGATGTTCGTCGTCGCCAGCGCGGTGGTGGTGATGGGCGACCAGGCCATGGCCATCGCCAAGGACGACTACCAGCGCCTGCTGCCCACCTTCGTGATGAGCAAGATGCCGCTGGTGATGCAGATCCTGTTCTTCGGCGCGCTGCTGTCGGCGATCAAGAGCACTTCGTCGGCCACGCTGCTGGCGCCGTCGACCAGCTTCGTCGAGAACATCCTGAAGAACCTGCGCCCGCACATGGGCGACCGCCAGCAGCTGCGCGCGATGCGGTTCTCTATCGTCGGCTTCGCTGCGATCGTTCTGGCCTACGCGATCGCGATGAAGGGCACCTCGATCTACGACCTGGTGTCCTCGGCCTACCAGGTGACGCTGGTCGGCGCCTTCGTGCCGCTGGTCATGGGGCTGTACTGGAAGCGCGCCACCACGCAGGGCGCGATCGTCTCGGTGGTGGCCGGCATCGCCACCTGGGTGCTGTTCTTTCCGCAGATCAGCACGCTGGGCGAGGACTTCCCGGGCCAGCTGGCCGGGCTGGGGGCGGCGTTCGTCGGCCTGATCGCCGGTTCGCTGGCACCGCAGTGGCTGAAGGCCCGCCACGACGCGGACCACCATGTCCGGGGCTTGAACGCCTAGTCCTGCCCCCATCTGCGGCCGGTGTGGGCGGCGGCGCGGGAGCGGCGCCGTATAATTTCTGGTTTTGCGTCAAGGGTTTAGCCATGCCGATCTACGCCTATCGCTGCTCCGCCTGTGGCCATGCGAAGGACGTGTTGCAGAAACTGTCCGATCCGGTGCTCAGCACCTGTCCGGCCTGCGGTGCCGAGTCCTTCTCCAAGCAGGTGACCGCGGCCGGGTTCCAGCTCAAGGGCTCGGGCTGGTATGCCACCGATTTCAAGGGCAGTGGCGCGGCCCCGGCGGCGCCTGCGGCGGTCGGTGTGGCCGGCGGCGCTGCGGCGGCTCCGGCAGCGGCTGACAGCAAGCCCGACGCCAGCACCGCCAGCGCGGCACCGTCCACGCCCTGCGGCGGCTCTTGCGCCTGCCACTGAGCACGCCCTTCGATGACCCATCCCGTGCGCAAGTACCTCATCGCCGGCCTGCTGGTCTGGTTGCCGCTGGCCATCACGATCTGGGTGCTGCTGTGGTTGCTGGGTCTGATGGACGGCATGTTCTCGTGGCTGCTCACCATCAGCCAGGCGGTTGCTCCGGTGGGTGCCGATGCGTTCATCGAATCGCTGCGCCACATCCCGGGGCTCAGCGTGCTGGTGATGGTGGCGGTGATGCTGATGTCCGGCGTGTTCGTGACCAACATCTTCGGCCAGTGGTGGCTGCGGCAGTGGGACCGGGCGATGTCGCGCATCCCGATCGTCAATGCCATCTACAGCTCGGTCAAGCAGGTCTCGGACACGCTGTTCTCCAGCAGCGGCAACGCCTTCCGCGAGGCGGTGCTGGTGCAGTACCCGCATGCCGGCTCCTGGACGATTGCCTTCGTCACCGGCAAGCCCGGCGCCGAGGTGGCTGCGCACCTGGACGGTGAGCATGTCAGCCTGTACGTGCCGACCACGCCGAACCCGACCTCGGGCTTCTTCTTGATGATGCCGCGCAGCCAGGTGCGGCCGCTGCACATGAGCGTCGACCAGGCCCTGAAGTACATCATCTCGATGGGCGTGGTGGTGCCTCCGCCGCCGGCGCCGCCGCGCCCGCTGGTCGCCCCGGCGGCAGCCCCCCGAAATTGACCGGGCCGGGCGCCCGGCGCGGCACCTGGCCCTGAGGGCGCTTGATCAGGCCCCACGCACGCCAAACCAGCTTTCACTTTCCCCCATTTCAGGCTGCGCAGCCCTCGGGCGGCGCGGCCGATCCAAGCACCGGAGTCCAATCATGAGAACCACCTACTGCGGCCTGGTCAGCGAAGCGCTGATGGGCCAGACCGTCACCCTGATGGGCTGGGCCCACCGCCGGCGTGACCATGGCGGCGTCATCTTCATCGACCTGCGCGACCGCGAAGGCCTGGTGCAGATCGTCTGCGACCCCGACCGTGCCGCGATGTTTGCCACCGCCGAGGGCGTGCGCAACGAGTTCTGCCTGAAGGTGGGGGGCCTGGTGCGCGGCCGGCCGGCCGGCACCGAGAACAGCAACCTCGTCCGCGGCAAGATCGAGGTGCTGGCGCATGAGGTGGAGGTGCTCAACCCCAGCGTGACGCCGCCGTTCCAGCTCGACGACGAGAACCTCAGCGAGACGGTGCGCCTGACGCACCGCGTGCTCGACCTGCGCCGCCCGCAGATGCAGAAGAACCTGATGCTGCGCTACCGCGTGGCCATCGAGGTGCGCAAGTTCCTCGACGAGCAAGGCTTCATCGACATCGAGACGCCGATGCTGACCAAGAGCACGCCCGAGGGTGCGCGCGACTACCTCGTGCCCAGCCGCGTGCACGACGGCCAGTTCTTTGCGCTGCCGCAGAGCCCGCAGCTGTTCAAGCAGCTGCTGATGGTGGCGGGCTTCGACCGCTACTACCAGATCACCAAGTGCTTCCGCGACGAAGACCTGCGTGCCGACCGCCAGCCCGAGTTCACCCAGATCGACATCGAGACCTCGTTCCTCGACGAGCAGGAGATCCGCGCCATCACCGAGGCGATGATCCGCACGGTGTTCCGCAAGACCATGGGCGTCGAACTGCCGGTGTACGTGGAGATGACCTACGCCGACGCGATGCACAAGTACGGCTCGGACAAGCCCGACCTGCGCGTCAAGCTCGAGTTCACCGAGCTGACCGACGTGATGCGTGATGTCGACTTCAAGGTGTTCTCCGGCCCGGCCACCACGCCCGGCGGGCGCGTGGCCGCACTGAGGGTGCCCGGCGGCGCCGAGATGAGCCGCGGCGAGATCGACGCCTACACCGAGTTCGTCAAGATCTACGGCGCACGCGGGCTGGCGTGGATCAAGGTCAACGACGCTGGCAAGGGCCGCGACGGCCTGCAGAGCCCGGTGGTCAAGAACCTGCACGATGCGGCCATCGCCGAGATCATCGCCCGCACCGGCGCCTGCAACGGCGACCTGATCTTCTTCGGCGCCGACAAGGCCAAGGTGGTCAACGACGCGCTGGGCGCGCTGCGCGTGAAGATCGGCCACAGCGAGTTCGGCCGCAACCACGGCCTGTTCAACGACGTGTGGGCGCCGCTGTGGGTGGTGGACTTCCCGATGTTCGAGCACGACGAGGAGGCCGGCCGCTGGAACGCGGTGCACCACCCCTTCACCGCGCCCAAGGACGGCCACGACGAGCTGATGAAGACGGACCCCGGCGCCTGCATCGCCAAGGCCTACGACATGGTGCTCAACGGCTGGGAGATCGGCGGCGGCTCGGTGCGTATCCACCGCGCCGACGTGCAGTCGCGTGTGTTCGAGGCGCTCAACATCACGCCCGAGGAGCAGAAGATCAAGTTCGGCTTCCTGCTCGACGCGCTGCAGTACGGCGCGCCGCCACACGGCGGCCTGGCCTTCGGCCTGGACCGCATCGCCACGCTGATGAGCAAGGCCGACTCGATCCGCGACGTGATCGCCTTCCCCAAGACCCAGCGCGCCCAGTGCCTGCTGACCGGCGCCCCCAGCCTGGTCGACGAGAAGCAGCTGCGTGAACTGCACATCCGCCTGCGCAACCCCGGTGGTGTGACGGCCTGAGCCTGCGCACCTAAGCCCGGTCGCCTGCCGCGAGGTGAGGGCGGCCGGGTCGCCTCGGGGGTGGCCGGCGGCGCCAGCTTGATATAACATTCGTTATAACTTCGCTGGAGCCTCGCCATGCACGCCCTCAAGCTCACCCAGATCGGCAACTCGGTCGGTGTCATCCTGCCCAAGGAGGTGCTGACCTTGTTGAAGGTGGAGAAGGGCGACACGCTTTATCTCACCGAGAGCCCGGACGGCATGCGCATCACGCCGCATGACCCCGTGTTCGAGGACCAGATGCAGGCCGCGCGCGACATCATGAAGGCGCGCCGCGCGGTATTGCGCGAACTGGCCAAGTAGCACCGTGGCCGCCAACGAGGTCTGGGTCTGGCTCGACCCGGCGGTGATCCTGGCTGTGCACGAAGAGCAGCTGTCGGAGCACGGAGGTGCGGCGGGTGTTCGCGATGCCGGGTTGCTCGAATCGGCGTTGAGCCGACCGCGCCATCTGGCCCACTACGGCCAACCCGATGTACATGAACTGGCTGCTGCCTATGGCTTCGGGCTGGCGCGCAATCATCCTTTCATCGACGGCAACCAGCGCTCGGCGTTTGTCGCCACTGAACTGTTCCTGATGCTCAACGGCTGGCGTCTGACCGCCACCGATGTCGATTGCGTGATGGTGATGCTCAGCCTGGCCGCTGGCGAGATCGACGAAACACACTTTGCGCAGTGGCTGCGTGAGCGCAGCCAGCGCCTTTGATTGTCAACCCCGACGCTTCCAGATGCCCCACACCATCGACGACCCCCGCCACGACCGTGAAGCGGGCGCCAAGGACGCCACCCTCGACACCACCCGCATCGACGACACGCGCATCGCTGCGGTGCGTGCGCTGGTCTCGCCGGCCGTGCTGCTCGAGGAGCAGCCGGTCACGCCGGCGATCGAGGCGCTGGTCGAGACCACCCGCAACGCCATCGGCGCGGTGCTGCAGGGCCGCGACGACCGGCTGGTGGCGGTGGTCGGCCCCTGCTCGATCCACGACCATGCGCAGGCGATGCACTACGCCCAGTTGCTCAAGCCGCTGGCCGAATCGCTGGCCGGCGAGCTGATCGTGGTGATGCGGGTCTACTTCGAGAAGCCGCGCACCACGGTGGGCTGGAAGGGCTACATCAACGACCCGCGGCTCGACGGCAGCTTCCGCATCAACGAGGGCCTGCGCCTGGCGCGCGAGCTGCTGCTGGAGATCAACGCGCTGGGCCTGCCCGCGGGCACCGAGTTCCTCGACCTGCTGAGCCCGCAGTACGTCAGCGACCTGATCGCCTGGGGCGCGATCGGTGCCCGCACGACGGAGAGCCAGAGCCACCGCCAGCTGGCCTCGGGCCTGAGCTGCCCGGTGGGCTTCAAGAACGGCACCGACGGCGGCGTGCAGATCGCCGCCGACGCCATCGTCTCGGCCGCTGCACCGCACTCGTTCATGGGCATGACCAAGATGGGCGTGGCGGCGATCTTCGAGACGCGCGGCAACGCCGACGGCCATGTGATCCTGCGCGGTGGCAAGCAGCCCAACTACGACGCAACCCATGTGGAAGCCGCCTGCGCCGTGCTGCGCAAGGCGGGGCTGCGCGAACAGGTGATGGTCGACTGCTCGCATGCCAATTCGGCCAAGCAGCACCGCCGGCAGATCGAGGTGGCTGCCGACGTGGCCGCGCAGCTGGCCGCCGGCGAGCGCCGCATCATCGGCGTGATGGTCGAAAGCCACCTGCACGAGGGCCGGCAGGACTTGAAGCCAGGCGTGGCCCTGCAGCCCGGCGTGTCGATCACCGATGCCTGCATCGGCTGGGACGACACCGCGCCGCTGCTGCAGCAGCTGGCCCAGGCGGTCCGGCAACGACGGGCACGGGCATGACGATGACGGCGCGGCCCTTCAAGATTCCCGAGAGCGTGCTGGTGGTGATCCACACGCCGGCGCTGGAGGTGCTGCTGATCGAGCGCGCCGACAAGCCCGGCTACTGGCAGAGCGTGACCGGCAGCAAGGACCGGCCCGACGAGCCCTTGGTCGAGACCGCCATCCGCGAGGTGGCCGAAGAGACGGGCATCGTGGTCGGCTCACCCGAGGTGCCCTTGTCGGCATTGCGCGACTGGGGCCTGCAGAACGTCTACGAGATCTATCCCGTCTGGCGCCACCGCTATGCACCGGGGGTGAGCCACAACACCGAGCATGTGTTCGGGCTGACCGTGCCCGCCGGCACGCCAGTGGTGCTGGCGCCGCGTGAGCACCTGCAACTGGTGTGGTTGCCCTGGCGCGAAGCGGCCGACCGTTGCTTTTCTCCCAGCAACGCCGAGGCGGTATTGCACTTGCCGCGGCTGGCCGCATCTGCTGTCTGATACCCACCATGCGCGCCCCTCACTTCTCAGCCTCACGCCTGTCGGCCCAGGGCTTCGGCCACGGCCACACCCAGCACAGCAGCCAGGTGCTGCGCGTGGCCACCTACAACATCCACAAGGGCGTGCGTGGGATGGGCCCGCGCAAGCGCCTGGAGATCCACAACCTGGGCCTGGGCATCGAGGCGCTGGACGCCGACCTGGTGTGCCTGCAAGAGGTGCGGCTGTTCCACCAACGAGACGCCCTGCGCTTCGAGCGCACCCTGCTGGGCTGGCCCGAAGAAGGCCAGGCCGATTACCTGGCGCCCGAGGGTTACGAGGTGGCCTACCGCACCAACTGCACCACCCGCCACGGCGAGCATGGCAATGCCCTGCTGTCGCGCTGGCCGATCGGCGACGTGGGCCACCACGACGTCAGCGACCACCGCTTCGAGCAGCGTGGCCTGCTGCACGTGCCGGTGATCTGGCAGGGCGTCGAGGTGCATGCGGTGGTGGCGCACTTCGGGCTGATGCATGCCAGCCGGGTGCGGCAGGTCGAGCGCCTGTCGGCCTTCATCGCCGCCGAGGTGCCGCCCGGCGCGCCGCTGCTGGTGGCCGGCGATTTCAACGACTGGGGCGAGAAGCTCGACGCGCCGATGCGTGGCATCGGCCTGCAGCGCGCCCGTGCCGGCGCCGAACGCGCGCAGCGCACCTTCCCGTCGGCGGTGCCGATGTTTGCGCTCGACCGGGTCTACACCCGCGGCCTGGCCTGTGTGTCGGCCAGCGTGCCGCGCAACGCCGGTTGGGCCCGCATGTCCGACCACCTGCCGTTGCTGGTGGAACTGCAGCTCGATTGAGTGCCCGCCAGGCATCGCCGTGCGCTTGAACGTGCCTGTCGATGACGCCGCCGCCACGCCCCTGCGGCGAAGCACGGCGGTCACGCTCAGCGGCGGCAATGCCGTGCGCCTGCTGGCCGGCGGCGACGAGATGTTCCCGGCGATGTGCCAGGCCATCGCCGCCGCACGGCACCAGGTGTGGCTGGCCACCTACATCTTTCACGACGACATCGCCGCCGAGGCCGTGGCCGGCGCGCTGGCCGACGCGGCGCGGCGCGGTGTGTGGGTGGGCGTGGTGGTCGATGGCTTCGGCAGCAAGGCCACCTTGGGCATGCTGCGCCGCCAGCTGGGCGAGGCCGGCGTCAACCTGGCCGTGTTCCGGCCGGTGGACCGCTGGTGGCGATTGCTGCAGCCCGGGCAATTGCGCCGCCTGCACCAGAAGCTGTGCGTGGTCGACGGCGACCAGGGCTTCATCGGCGGCATCAACCTGATCGACGACCGCAACGACCTGAACCACGGCTGGTCCGACCAGCCCCGCCTGGATTTCGCGGTGGCGCTGCGGGGACCGGTGGTGGCGATGATGGAGCAGGCCGCGCGCGCGATGTGGACCCGTGCCGCGCTGGGCGCCGACTGGCGCGAGGAGGTGCTGCAGGTGGCGCGCAGTGCCGAACCGCTGGCCCGCGCCCGGCGCGTGCTGGCGCGCCTGCGGGTGGTGGCACCGGCCACGCCGGTGGCCGCGGCCTCGCTGGCGCCGGTGCGGGTGGCGTTTCTGGTGCGCGACAACCTGCGCCAGCGGCGCGCCATCGAGCAGGCCTACATCGAGGCCATCCTGCGCGCGCGTTCGCGCATCGACCTGGTGTGCCCGTACTTCTACCCGGGCCGGGTGTTCCGGCGGGCCCTGCGCCAAGCCGCCCACCGCGGCGTGCGGGTGCGGCTGCTGCTGCAGGGCAAGGCCGACTACCGCTTCGCCGCGCTGGCCGCCCAGGTGCTGTATGACGAGATGCTGCGCGCCGGCGTGCAGGTGTTCGAGTACACCCCCGCCTTCCTGCACGCCAAGGTGGCTCTGGTCGATGGCGACTGGGCCACCGTGGGCAGCAGCAACATCGACCCGCTGTCGCTGCTGCTCAACCTGGAGGCCAACGTGATCGTGCGCGATGTGTCGTTCGCTGCCGACCTGGCGTTGCGCATCGAGACCGCGGTGCAAGCCTCGCGCGAGGTGCTGCGCCCGCCCGTGGGTGCCGGCTGGCTGGCGGTGCTGCGGCGCGGCTTCGTCGCCTGGACGGCCTACTGGTTCCTGCGCCTGGCCGGCATCTCCGGAAGATATTGATGCCCCCAGAAGCGCCTTCGGCGCCTCCCCCCAGGGGGCGCCGCCAGTGGCCCGGCGAAGCCGGTTCCACGGCGTCCACTGGGTTGCGTCGGCGCATGCATAGGGCGTGTCGCGGCAGTGCGGAATGAGTCTGTCTTGCAGGATCTCGTCGTAGCGCGCCCGCAGGGCCTGTACTGCCCGCCGGGCGATTTCTACATCGACCCCTGGCGGCCGGTGCACCGCGCGGTGATCACCCATGCCCATGCCGACCACGCGCGCGCGGGCCACGGCCATGTGCTGGCCACCGCCATCAGCGAAGGCGTGTTGCGCAGCCGCCTGGGCGCCGGCCTGCCGCTGCAGGGCCTGGCCTATGGCGAGGTGGTGGTGCACCAGGGTGTGCGCATCAGCCTGCACCCGGCCGGCCATGTGCTGGGCTCGGCCCAAGTGCGGCTGGAACATGCGGGCCGGGTGTGGGTGGCGTCGGGCGACTACTTCCTCAGCGCGCACGACGAGCGCAACCCCACCTGCGAGCCCTTCGAGCCACAACGCTGCGACTGCTTCATCACCGAAAGCACCTTCGGTCTGCCGGTCTACCGCTGGCCGCCGCAGGCCGAGGTGTTCGCCGAGATCGATGCCTGGTGGCGCGCCAATGCCGCGGCCGGCCGGCCCAGCCTGCTGATGGCCTACAGCTTCGGCAAGGCGCAGCGCGTGCTGGCGGGGGTGGATGCCGGCATCGGGCCCATCCTGGTGCACGGCGCGGTGGCGCCCCTGAACGCCGCCTACCGCGCCGCCGGCGTCGCCCTGCCCGAGACGCGGGTGCTGGGCGATCTGCCCGACAAGCGCGCGCTGGCCGAAGTGCTGCAAGGCGCGCTGGTGGTGGCGCCGCCGGCGGTCCATGCCAGCGCCTGGGCCCGGCGGCTGGGCGACTTCAGCGACGGATTCGCCAGCGGCTGGATGCAGCTGCGCGGCGCCCGCCGTCGCCAGGGGGTCGACCGCGGCTTCGTGCTCAGCGACCACGCCGACTGGCCCGGGCTGCAGCGCGCGATCCGCGCCACCGGCGCCGAGCGGGTGATCGTGACCCACGGGCAGGAGGCGGTGATGGTGCGCTGGCTGCGCGAGCAGGGGCTGCGGGCCGGGTCGTTCAGCACGGCGTATGGCGGCGAAGGGGGTGAACTGCCGCCGGCCGACCCCACCGGCAGCGCGCCGGCCGAGACCGAAGGGGCCGGCTGATGCAACGCTTCGCCAGGCTCTATGCCGAGCTGGACGCCAGCACCGCCACCGATCACAAGCTGGCGGCGCTGCAGCGCTACCTGGGCGAGGCGGCACCGGCCGATGCGGCCTGGGGCCTGTACTTCCTGGCCGGCGGCAAGCCGCGCCAGACCGTGCCCACGGCGCTGCTGCGCGCCGAGGCCAGCGCCGTGGCGGGCATCCCCGACTGGTTGTTCGAGGCCAGCTACCAGGCGGTGGGCGACCTGGCCGAGACCATCGCCCAGGTGCTGCCACCGCCGCGCGGGCGCAGCGACCTGGGCCTGGCCGCATGGGTCACCGAGCGCCTGCTGCCGTTGCGCGGTGCGCCCCCCGAGCAGGTGGCCACCCAGCTGCGGGCGTGGTGGGACGAGTTGCCGGCCGACCAGCGCTTCCTGCTCACCAAGCTGATCGGCGGCGGCTTCCGGGTGGGCGTCAGCAAGCTGCTGGTGCAGCGGGCGCTGGCCCGCCATGCGGGGTTGGATGCCAAGCTGGTGGCGCAGCGCTTCATGGGCTGGACCGACGCCCGCAGCCTGCCCAGCGCCGAAGGCCTGGCGGCCCTGATGGCGCCCGAATCCACACCCGCCCAGGCCGCCGGCCAGCCCTATCCCTTCTTCCTGGCGCATGCGCTGGAGGATGCCGCACCCGAGCTGCTGGCGCAGCGCCTGGGGCCACCCGCGGCGTGGCAGGTGGAGTGGAAGTACGACGGCATCCGCGCCCAGCTGGTGCGGCGCGCGGGCGAGGTGTGGCTCTGGTCGCGCGGCGAGGAGCTGATCACCGAGCGCTTCCCCGAGGTGGTGGCCGCCGCCCGCGGCCTGCCCGATGGCACGGTGCTCGACGGCGAACTGCTGGCCTGGCAGGTTGATGCGCCGGCGCCGTTCCAGCGCCTGCAGCAGCGCATCAACCGCAAGACCCTCAGCCGCAAGCTGCTGGCCGAAGTACCGGTGCAGTTCATCGCCTACGACCTGCTGGAGATCGACGGCCAGGACCAGCGCGCCCAGCCCCAGCACCTTCGGCGCCTGCGGCTCGAGCAGCTGCTGGCCGCGGGGCCGCTGCGGCTGTCCCCGACGCTGCAGGCCGACAGCTGGGCTGCGCTGGCCGCACTGCGCCAGCGCAGCCGCGAGCGCGGTGTCGAGGGCCTGATGCTCAAGCAGTGCGATGCGGCCTACGGCACCGGTCGCACCAAGGCGGATGGCCTGTGGTGGAAGTGGAAGATCGAGCCCTACACGGTCGACGCGGTGCTGGTGTACGCCCAGGCCGGCCATGGTCGCCGCGCCGGCCTGTACACCGACTACACCTTCGCGGTGTGGAGCCGCCCGCCGGCCGATGCCGACGAGGCCGACGCGGTGGTGCAGGCCATCGCCCGGCGTGAACCCGCGCAGCCCGGCGCGCTGCAGCTGGTCACCTTCGCCAAGGCCTACTCGGGCCTGACCGATGCCGAGTTCAAGGCCGTCGACGCGGTGATCCGCGCGAACACGCTGGAGAAGTTCGGCCCGGTGCGCAGCGTGCGGCCCACGCTGGTCTTCGAACTGGGCTTCGAGGGCATCGGCCGCAGCCCGCGCCACAAGAGCGGGATCGCGCTGCGGTTCCCGCGCATGCGGAGGCTCCGGCACGACAAACCGTTACACCATGCCGACTGCCTGGGCATGCTCGAAGCCATGATCCCGGCGCACACTTGAACGGGCTGACGGTCATGGCGAGCGGCAGGAGTTCCCCCTCATTCAAGGGGGAGCAACCCTCAAAAGGCGCTTCTTCGGGCTTGTTGCCGGAAATGACCTGCGATCACTTGCCCGGCGTCATGGTCGCGCCACACCTTGGTGGGTATCATTAGTTTCAATGTCGTCTCGCGTCAACGTGGTCAGCTCTTCCCTACACCCGGTGTACCCATGAAATCGAGCACGATCTTCGCGGCATCGGTGCTGGCACGTGGTAGCAACGGGCACATGCTGGTGCAAGACCCGCGCATCGACTTGCTGCCCGACGGGCCGTCCGGCCAGCGCCGCTTCAAGATCAAGACGGCCGAGTCCGAAGACCGGCGCAGCCGCGTCAACAGCCTGCTCAAGGATCGTTACGCCTGGCGCGGCTACGGGCAGGTGACCTTGCCGACCGACCAGTCGGTCCACAAGTTCACCCTCACGGCGGTCGAAGACGACGTCACCATCGGCACCATCACGGTCTCGTTCGACGGGCCGAACAAGCTCAGCGCCGACGACGCCTTCGGGCCCGAGGTGGCCGAGTTGCGCCGCCAGGGCCGCAAGATCTGCGAATTCACCAAGCTGGCCATCGATCCGGCGGTGGGCACCAAGCGCGTGCTGGCCGCGCTGTTCCACGTGGCCTACATCGTGGCGCACCGGGTGCGGGGCTACGACATGCTGCTGATCGAGGTCAATCCGCGGCACGAGCGCTATTACGAGCGCATGCTGGGCTGCCAGGTGCTGGCCGGCGAGCGCCTGAACAAGTCGGTCAATGCACCGGCGGTGTTGCTGGGCGTGGAGTTCGAGTACATCAAGGCGCAGATCGGTGAATTCGGCGGGCAGCCCGAGCGGGCGTCGCGCGAGCGTTCGCTCTATCCGTTCGCCTTCTCGCTGCGCGAGGAGGCGGCCGTCATCAGCCGCATGCTCGACAAGCAGCGCATCGCCCAGCGGCGCCTGACCGACACCGGTCACCCCGACGCCAGCGGACGGCCGTCGGACTTCGCGGCGCCCGACCTCTCGGGCTACTGAACCGGCCCGCGCCGGGCTTGGCCGATGCCGGTGGTGCGGCCAGTAGGAATCGAACCTACATCTGACCCTTAGGAGGGGTCCGTTCTATCCATTGAACTATGGCCGCTGGCCCGGCGGGATTCTCGCATGGGGGCCATCCGCCGCCCGGGCTACCAGCGCCAGGACCAGATCAGGTCGACCGCGTTCTCGGCGCCCGATTGCGCCCGCAGCGTGAAGCGCTGGGCGATGCGGTAGATCAGCTGCCAGGTGCCGGTGGTGGCATGCACGCTGCGCTCGTAGCCCACGTACCAGCGCCGCGACAACTGCTTGCCCAGCGTGACGATGGTGTCGCGGGTCGTGCCTTCGGTCTGGCGCAGCGAGAAGTCGGTGAGGCCGATCGCCTCGAGCAACTGGTCGGTGGGGCCCGGCGTATCGCCGGCCAGCAGCGCAAAGGCGGCGCGCTGCAGCAGCGCGGTGTCGGCGGTGCCCAGGCCGTCCGGACTGCGCCCCATCACCAGCCACGAGAGCTTGTCGTACTCGGCCATCTCGGGTTCGCTGTACAGGCGCACGCGCGGGTTGTGGGCCATGCCATCGACCAGCACGCCCACGGTCACGTCGAGATTGGGGCGGATCGCCAGCACGTCCAGGCGCGGGTTGTCGGGCTCGCCGCTGAAGATGAAGCGCCCGCGGGTGATCTCCATCTTCTGGCCGTAGGCGGCATAACGCCCGTCCTGGGTGCGCACGGTGCCGATGATTGCCAGCTTGCCGCCGGGGGTGCTGAGCTGCAGATCTCCACGCAGGCCGGTGTCCACGCCCCGGCCGCGCAGGCGCAGTTGCTCGCCCAGGCCGATCTTGAGGTCGACCTGCGCCTGGCGCAGCACCGGCGGCGTGGGGGTGGCGGGCCTGG
Organism: Aquabacterium sp.; assembly: GCA_030654555.1. GTDB lineage: Bacteria > Pseudomonadota > Gammaproteobacteria > Burkholderiales > Burkholderiaceae_C > Pseudaquabacterium. The sequence continues at coordinate 1,909 of JAURXG010000317.1, read as the reverse complement.
CGCTGTCGGTGCCGCGGCCGCTGCCGTTGGCCGACGCGGCGATGGCGCTGCGGGTGACGGTGACGTCGGCATCCAGCGTGGGGGCATCGCCGCGGCCGATGTCGAACAGGCCTTCGTCGACCTTGAAGGCGCCGTCCAGCCGCAGCCGCTCGGCGTCCAGGGCCAGGTTGGCCTGGCCGGTGGCCACCAGCCGACGGTCGAGACGGCCCAGCACGCGGAAGTGGTCGGCCACCAGCCGCAGCGTGGCCCGCGGCTGGGCGCCCAGGGTGGCGCCACCGGTCAGGGTGAGCTGACCGTCGCCGCCCTTGAAATCGAAGCGGCCGATGCGGGCGTTGTCGCCTTCGAGCACCAGGGACAGTTCGCCCTCGGTCAGGCTGACGCCCTGCAGCACGTTGCGCACGCCCAGCCCGCGGCCCCGCATGGAGCCGTTGACCTGCGGTGCCGCCAGCGTGCCGGAGAACTGGGCGATGGTGTCGAGCGCGCCCGACAGTCGCCAGCCCGGCGGAATCCAGGTGCCCCACACGCCCAGCTCGGCCACCCGGGCCTCCAGCACGCCCTGCAGCGGGGCGTTGCCGGGCGGCCAGTGGCGCTCGGGCGTGGTGCGCAGCACCTGCGCACCCGCCATCGACCCGACACGCCGGCCGGCCAGGCCCTGGGCCAGTTGCCACAGCCCGTCGTGCGCGCTCAGCGCCAGGCGCAGATCGGTCAGCCCCAGCGCCCGGGTCTGGCCCAGGTCGTCGGTGACACTCAAGTCGCCGGCGCCGCGCTCGAGCACGATGTCGGCGTCCAGTCGGCCGGCGCTGTGGATCTCGATGCGCCCGCCCAGCGTGAGATCGCCGCCCCAGCCCATCTCGGGCTGCAGGCGGGCCAGCAGGCGGGCCAGGTCGATGGTCTCCAGCTCGGCGGCCACGTCCAGTCGGCCAGGGCCGGGCCGGGTGCCTGGCGGGCCGTCGACGGCAGCTTGCCAGCGCAGTTCGCGCCAGTTCAGCGCGGTGCTCGGCAACTGCACCCGGCCGGGCGCCAGTTGCAGGGATTGCAGCGCACCCGTCGACCCCACCAGCAACTCGCCCGTGAGGCCCTGCGCCGCCAGCCAGGGCCGGCTGCCGCCCTGGGCATCGCGGGCGCCGCCCTGCAGCTTCATGCCTTGAACGCTGTAGCGGCTGGCCGTGCCGGCGCCGGCGATGGCCCCCTGCCATTGGCCGCGGGCCTCGGCTTCCAGCCGGGTGCCGGTGCCGGCCGGGCCGAGCAGGTTCTCGGCCCAGGCCGGTGGCCGTGCCGGGCTGTCCAGCAGCAGGCGTATCGCATGCGCGCGCAGCGTGCCGTCGATCGTGGCCGTCAGCTGGTCGATCTGCTGCGTGCCGCTGCGCAGGGACTCGGCCTTCAGCTGCACCCGCAGCGCATCGTCGACCTGCTGGCCATGTCGCCAGTCGAGGCTGGCGCTGCGCACCGCCAGCCCGCCCAGCGCCAGGGCCTGCGCCTGCAGCGCGCCGTCGCTGCGCATCAGCGGCCAGCGGCCGTGCGTCTGCACCTCGGCGTCGAGGCTGCCTGCGCGCGGCCAGACCGCGGCGGTGCCGGGCGCCAGCTCGTCGAGCAGGCGACCGAGCGGCGCCAGCCGGGCCAGATCGGCTGCCTTCAACACCGCATGCCATTGGTCGGCGGCCGGCGCGCCACCGCCCCGGCCCTGCAGCGTGAGCCGATTGCCCGCCAGCGTCAGCTGGCCATCGACCTGCACGGTCGCGCCGACGCTGTGCAGACGCACCTCGCCGGACATCGGCACCCCGGCCAGCTGGCTGTCCTGCACGGTGACCGACGCATCGCCGTCCACCGCGGCGAGCAGCCGGTCGATGGGCAGGCTGCCGGCGGCCACCCCGGGGCCGGCCGCCGGGCGCAGCAGCAGGTCGGCCTGCGC
>JAURXG010000313.1 GCA_030654555.1 Aquabacterium sp. | reverse complement strand
GTGCTGGAAACCCACCTGCTGGTGCTGCACTGCCTGTGTGACGCGATCGATCTGCAACTGCTGGGCGAACAGGATCCTGCATGACCCGACTGAACTTCACTGCCGTGCCCCGCACGGCCCTGCTGGCCGCCGCGCTGGCCGCCACCACCCTGCTGGGCGCCTGCGCCCCGCTGATCGTCGGCGGCGCGATGGTGGGCACGGCGCTGTCGGTCACCGACCGCCGCACCTCGGGCACGCAGCTCGAGGACGAGGGCATCGAGCTCAAGGCCATCGCGCGGCTGCGTGATGCGCTGGGCGACCGTGGCCACATCAGCATCACCAGCTACAACCGCACGGCGCTGCTGACCGGCGAGGTGCCCACCGAAGCCGACCGCAGCGCGGCCGAGCAGGCCATCACCCGCATCGAGAACGTGCGCGCCACCGTCAACGAGCTGGCGGTGATGGGCAACAGCTCGCTCACCGCGCGCAGCAGCGACGCCATCATCACCAGCAAGGTCAAGGCCTCGTACATCGACGCCAAGGACCTGCAGGCCAACGCCATCAAGGTGGTGGCCGAGCGCGGCACCGTCTACCTGCTGGGCCGCGTCACCGAACGCGAGGCCAACCGCGCCACCGAGCTGGCGCGCGGCGTCAGCGGCGTGGGCAAGGTGGTGAAGGTGTTCGAAGTGATCAGCGAGGCCGAACTGGCCGACCTGCAGCCCAAGAAGTAGGCCCACCCCTCAGCGCATGCGGCGCGCCCTTCGAGGGGGCCACGCCCGCCGCCCGGCAGAGCCGGATCCGCGACGTCCGCTGCTTGACGCCGCCTGGGCGTGCTACCGCAGCCGCTTGATCAGGCTGGAGGTGTCCCAGCGTCGGCCGCCCAGTGCCTGCACGTCGGCGTAGAACTGGTCGACCAGCGCGGTGACCGGCACGCGTGCGCCGTTGCGGCGGGCCTCGTCGAGCACCAGGCCGAGGTCCTTGCGCATCCAGTCGACGGCAAAGCCGAACTCGAACTGGTCGTCGACCATGGTCTTGCCGCGGTTGTCCATCTGCCAGCTCTGCGCGGCGCCCTTGCCGATCACCTCGAGCACCTGCTTCATGTCCAGCCCGGCCTTCTGGCCGAAGGCGATGCCCTCGGACAGGCCCTGCACCAGCCCGGCGATGCAGATCTGGTTGACCATCTTGGCCAGCTGGCCGGCACCCGGCCCGCCCACCAGCGTGACGGCGCGCGAGAAGGCCAGCGCCACCGGCTGCATCGCCGCGAACGGCTCGGCATCGCCGCCGCACATCACCGTCAGCGCGCCGTTGACGGCGCCCGCCTGGCCGCCCGAGACTGGCGCGTCGACGAACTTCAGCCCCAGCGTGCGCGCGGCGCCGTACAGCTCGCGCGCCACCTCGGCCGACGCGGTGGTGTGATCGACGAACACCGCGCCCGGCGCCATGCCGGCCAGCGCGCCATCGGCGCCCAGCACCACGGCGCGCAGGTCGTCGTCGTTGCCGACGCAGGCGAAGACGAAATCAGCGCCCATGGCCGCCTCACGCGGCGTGGCGGCGGCCCGACCGCCGTACTCGGCCGCCCAGGCCTGCGCCTTGGCGGCGGTGCGGTTGTAGACGGTGACCTGGTGCCCGGCGCGCGCCAGGTGCCCGGCCATCGGATAGCCCATTACGCCCAGGCCGAGAAAGGCCACGCGGCGGGCAGGGGTAGCTTCGTAGTTCTTCATGGTGGTGTCTCGATGAGGAATGACGCAAGCGCGCATTTTCCCCCACCGGGGACAGGCCGCTGCAAGCGGCCAGGGGCGCGGTGCCGACGATGCGCCCGGAATGCGAACGGGTTACCCGGCCGCGTTCCGCAGCCCCTAGGGGGCGGGCGCCAAGCGCCCGGGGCTCAAACGCTCACATGATGCTCATGTGCTCCGTGCCCGCCGACAGATCGCGGTTGCGCGCGCGGTGGCTGTGCAACTTGACCTGCAGGCGCAGGTCGTTGACCGAGTCGGCGTTGCGCAACGCGTCTTCCAGCGTGATCTCGTTGCCCTCGTACAGGTCGAACAGCGCCTGGTCGAAGGTCTGCATGCCCAGCTCGCGGCTGCGCTTCATCAGGTCCTTCATCTCGGCCACCTCGCCCTTGAAGATCAGCTCGCTGATCAGCGGCGTGTTCAGCAGGATCTCCACCGCGGCGATGCGGCCCTTGCCCTCCTCGCGCGGCAGCAGGCGCTGAGAGACGATGCTCTTCAGGTTGAGCGACAGGTCCATCAGCAGCTGCTGGCGGCGCTCTTCGGGGAACAGGTTGATGATGCGGTCGAGTGCCTGGTTGGCGCTGTTGGCATGCAGCGTGGTGATGCAGAGGTGGCCGGTCTCGGCGAAGGCCACCGCATGCTCCATGGTCTCGCGGTCGCGGATCTCGCCCATCAGGATCACGTCGGGCGCCTGGCGCAGCGTGTTCTTCAGCGCCGCCTCCCAGCCGTCGGTGTCGATGCCCACCTCGCGCTGGGTGACGATGCAGTTCTTGTGCGGGTGCACGAACTCCACCGGGTCCTCGATGGTGATGATGTGGCCGTAGCTGTTCTCGTTGCGGTGATCCACCATCGCCGCCAGCGTGGTGCTCTTGCCCGAGCCGGTGGCGCCGACCATGATGACCAGCCCGCGCTTGGTCATCGCGATCTCCTTCATCACCGGCGGCAGGCCCAGCCCGTCGATGGTGGGCAGCACCTGCGGGATGGTGCGCATCACCATGCCCACGTGGCCCTGCTGCATGAAGGCGTTGACGCGGAAGCGCCCGATGCCCTGCGGCGAGATCGCGAAGTTGCACTCCTTGGTGCGCTCGAACTCGGCGGCCTGGCGCTCGTTCATCACCGAGCGCGCCAGCGCCAGCGTGTGCTGGCCGGTCAGCGGCTGCGGCGACACCCGGGTGACCTTGCCGTCGACCTTGATGGCGGGCGGAAATTCAGCGGTGAGGAACAGGTCCGAGCCGCCGCGCGTGGCCATCAGCCGCAGCAGGTCGTTGATGAACTTGGAGGCCTGGTCGCGTTCCATGGTGCTTCACTCCCGGGAGCTTTGTTTTGATTGTGTCGCAGCCGGGCAGCGCAGCCCGGCCCGCTGCAGCGGTGCCGATTCAACCGGGGAAATTCTCGGGAATCTTCGCCTTCGAACGCGCCTCGGACGCCGAGATCACGCCGCGGCGCACCAGGTCGGCCAGGTTCTGGTCGAGCGTCTGCATGCCGATGTTCTGGCCGGTCTGGATCGCCGAGTACATCTGCGCCACCTTGTTCTCGCGGATCAGGTTGCGGATGGCGGCGGTGCCGATCATGATCTCGTGCGCCGCGGCGCGGCCGCTGCCGTCCTTGAGCTTGCACAGCGTCTGCGAGATCACCGCCACCAGCGATTCGCTCAGCATCGCGCGCACCATCTCCTTCTCGGCCGCGGGGAACACGTCGACGATGCGGTCCACCGTCTTGGCCGCGCTGCTGGTGTGCAAGGTGCCGAAGACCAGGTGGCCGGTCTCGGCCGCGGTCAGCGCCAGGCGGATGGTTTCCAGGTCGCGCATCTCGCCCACCAGGATGGCGTCGGGGTCTTCGCGCAGCGCCGAGCGCAGCGCGTTGCTGAAGCTCATCGTGTGCGGGCCCACCTCGCGCTGGTTGACCAGGCACTTCTTGCTCTCGTGCACGAACTCGATCGGGTCTTCCACCGTCAGCACGTGGCCGTATTCGTTCTCGTTCAAGTGGTTGACCATCGCCGCCAGCGTGGTGCTCTTGCCCGAGCCGGTGGGGCCGGTCACCAGCACCATGCCGCGCGGGCGCAGCGCCAGGTCGGCAAAGATCTTGGGTGCGTTCAGCTGGTCGAGCGTGAGGATCTTGCTCGGGATGGTGCGGAACACCGCGCCCGCGCCACGGTTCTGGTTGAAGGCATTGACGCGAAAGCGCGCCAGGCCCTGGATCTCGAACGAGAAGTCGCATTCCAGCGTGTCTTCGTAGGCCTTGCGCTGGGCGTCGTTCATGATGTCGTACACCATGTCGTGCACCTGCTTGTGGCCGAGCGCCTCGACGTTGATGCGCCGCACGTCGCCGTTGACGCGGATCATCGGCGGCAGGCCCGCCGACAAATGCAGGTCGGAGGCCTTGTTCTTGACGGAGAACGCCAGCAGTTGGGTGATGTCCATGGTGGCTCGGGTTAGGCTTGGAACATTATGACGACCGTTATCGGCAACCTGCAGCAAGTCCACAGCCGCATCGCCCGTGCCTGCGCCGCGGCGGGCCGTCCCGTGGACAGCGTCACGCTGCTGGCGGTGAGCAAGACCTTTGGCGCGGACGCGGTGCGCGAAGCCTTCGCCGCCGGCCAGCGTGCCTTCGGCGAGAACTACGTGCAGGAGGCGCTCGACAAGATCGCGGCGCTGGCCGATCTGCGCCGCCAGATCGAATGGCACCTGATCGGCCCGCTGCAGAGCAACAAGACGCGGCCGGTGGCCGAGGCCTTCGACTGGGTGCATTCGGTCGACCGGTTGAAGATCGCGCAACGCCTGAGCGAGCAGCGCCCGGCCGACAGGCCTGCGCTGCAGCTGTGCCTGCAGGTCAACATCAGCGGCGAAGCCAGCAAGAGCGGCCTGGCCCCCGACGAGGTGCCGGCCGTGGCGCGCGCCGTCGCCGCGCTGCCGCGGGTGCGCCTGCGCGGTCTGATGGCCATCCCCGAGCCCGCGGGCGACGAGGCGGCGCAGCGGGCGCCGCACCGGGCGCTGCGTGCGCTGCTGGCCACGCTGAACGACCAGGGCGTGATGCTGGACACGCTGTCGATGGGCATGAGCGCCGACCTGGAAGCCGCCATCACCGAGGGCGCGACAATGGTGCGGGTGGGCACGGCCATCTTCGGCGGCCGCGCAAGGGGTTGAGCCCCCGGGTGCCGGCCGGTGCGCCACCTGCACAGGATCCGGACTTGACCGCCACCCACCACCCGCCCCCGCGCCTGCCCTGGTGGCAGCGCCTGCACGGCGCGCTGATGCCCGACTACAACCGCGCGGCCGCCACCTTCTGGTGGACGGTGGTGGGGCTGGGCGCGGTGGTGCTGGTCGCCAACCTGGCCAGCCTGCGCGGCTGGACGCTGCAGGAGGCGCTGCAAATCGTGGCCGGCGCGGGCTTCGCCATCCTGCTGGGCTTGTTCCCGGTGCGCCTGCCCGGCACCAAGCAGTCGTTCGTGGCCGGCGACATCTTCATCTTCCTGCTGCTGCTGATGCAGGGCCCGGTGGCCGCGGCGCTGGCCGCCGGCATCGAGGGCATGGTCGGCTCGTGGCGCAGCTCGCGGCGCTGGACCAGCCGCCTGTTCAGCCCGGCCGTGGCGGTGCTGTCGATGAACCTGGCCGGCCGGCTGCCTGACGGGCTGGCACCGCACCTGGGCCACCTCGACCACCCAGCCGCGTTGATGGCGGCCATGCTGCTGTTCGCCACGGCCAATGCGCTGTTCAGCGCCCAGATGATCGCCGGTGTGCCGCGCCTCAAGCGCGGTGAAGCGTTCTTCCAGTGGGCGGCGCTGCTGCGCGATTTCCGCTGGGTGGGCCTGGCCTACCTGGGCAGCGCGGTGATGGCCTCGCTGCTGTACCTCAGCTACCGCCAGTCGGGCAGCGGCGTGCTGCTGGTGGTGCTGCCGGTGCTGGTGCTGCTGATCGTGGCGCTGCACTACTACTTCCTGCAGCAGGAGGCCCGCCTGGCCATGCAGGGCAGCGTCGACCGTGCGGCGGCGCAGGCCGAGCAGCACCTGCGCGAGCTGCAGGCCAGCGAGCAGCGCTTTCACGGCGCCTTCACCCATGCCGCGATCGGCATGGCGCTGGTGGATTTCGACGGCCGGCTGCTGCAGGCCAATCCGGCGCTGCGCAACCTGCTCGGGCTGGGCGAGGGCGATGCGCTGCCGCTGCACTTCCAGGACGTGCTCGACAGCGCTGACCGCGACGCGCTCGACGCCCAACTGCACGCCGGCTCGCCGGCCACGGCGGGCGGTGCCGGCTCGTTCCAGCTCGAGCTGCGCTGCCGCCACGCCGATGGCCGCACCGTGTGGGTGCTGGCCCATGTCGGCCAGTTCACCGAGCCGCTGGCCGGCGCGCCCTGCCTGATCCTGCAGCTGCAGGACATCAGCGCCCGGCGCCAGGCCGAGGCCGGCCTGCACAAGCTGGCCTTCCACGACAGCCTGACCGGCCTGCCCAACCGGCGCCAGTTCCTCGACAGCCTGGCCGATGCGGTCGAGCGCCACCGCAGCGATGCCAGTGCGTCCTACGCGGTGATGTACCTCGACTTCGACCGCTTCAAGCTGGTCAACGACAGCCTGGGCCACAACGCCGGCGACAGCCTGCTGGTGCAGATGGCGCGCCGGGTGCAGGAGAACCTGCGCCCCAGCGACGTGGTGGCGCGACTGGGCGGCGACGAGTTCGCAGTGCTGCTGCCGCGCCTGCAGGCCGAGCACGATGCGCTGCTGCTGGCCGAGCGGCTGGTCGAGGCGATGCGCGAGCCGTTCGAGGTGGCCGGCCAGGCGCTGTACGCGGGCGCCAGCATCGGCATCACCTTCAGCCGTTTCGGCTACACCTCGCCCGACGAGGTGCTGCGCGACGCCGACACCGCGATGTACCAGGCCAAGGCGCTGGGCAAGGGGCGCTATGCGCTGTTCGAGCCCGGACTGCACGCGGCGGTGACGCAGCGCGTACAGCTCGAGAGCGACCTGCGCCGCGCGCTGGCCGATGGTGCGCTGACGCTGGCCTACCAGCCGCAGATCGAGCTGGCCACCGGCCGCGCCGGGGGCTTCGAGGCGCTGGTGCGCTGGCAGCACCCGCAGCAGGGGTCGATCCGGCCCGAGGCCTTCATCCCGATGGCCGAGGAGACCGGGCTGATCACCGTGTTGTCGGACTTCGTGCTGCACAGCGCCTGCGCGCAGCTGGTGCGCTGGCAGCACATGGACCCGGCCTGGGCCGAGCTGACGATCAGCGTCAATCTCTCGGGCCACGACATCACCAGCCGCGGCGTGGTGGGCCGGGTCAGCGACGCGCTGACCACCGCCGGGCTGGCGCCGCGCCACCTGGTGCTGGAGCTGACCGAAGACGCGGTGATGACCCGCCTGGACGCCGCCGCGGCCAACCTGCAGGCCCTGCGCACGCTGGGCGTGCACCTGTCGGTGGACGACTTCGGTACCGGCTACTCGTCACTGGCGCGGCTGGCGCGGCTGCCAATCGACAGCCTGAAGATCGTCCGCAGCTTCGTGCACGACCTGGCCGAAGGCAACCACGAGGCCGCCGTGGTGCAGGCCGTGCTGACGCTGGGTGGCGCGCTGGGCAAGCAGGTGGTGGCCGAAGGCATCGAGACGCTGGACCAGGCCGACCAGCTACGCCGCATGGGCTGCGGCTTCGGTCAGGGCTTCCACCTCGGGCGGCCGCTGTCGTCGGTCGAGGCCACGGCCTGGCTGGTGGCGCAGGCAGCATCGCAGCAGCCGTTGCATTGACGCTCGCTGCGCGGGATCGACGGTTGACGGCTCGTTGCTGCCGCTTGTGATGCCTGCAGACCGGTCGTTCAGCATTCCGATGTCAGCGCGAAGCCGAGGCCACCGGGTGACCGGCTGACTCCGTGTCCCCCGCCGACACACTTGCTGGCGC
>JAURXG010000312.1 GCA_030654555.1 Aquabacterium sp. | reverse complement strand
GTGCTGGACACCGACATGAATACGCCGTCCTCGTCGGGCAGGCCATGGTCACGCCGCATCGGTACCACGCCCAGCAGGGGCACGCCGGTCAGCGCTTGCAACAGCTCGGGGCCGGGTGCCAGCAGGCTGGCGTCACCGCGGAACTTGTTGAGGACGAAGCCGGCCAGCGAAGGCTTCAGGTCATCGGGCAGCAGGGCCCAGGTGCCGTACAGATGTGCGAAGGCGCCGCCGCGGTCAATGTCGGCGACCAGCAGCGCCGCAATGGGGCCAGCCTCTCGCGCCCAGCGGGCCGTGCCCAGGTTCACGTAGTCCAGCGGTGCCAGGTTGATCTCGGCCGGTGAGCCTGCGCCTTCGATCACGATGAGGTCGTGCACACCGGCCAGCCGCTCGAAGCTCTGACGCGCAGCCACGGCCAGCGCCGCGCTGCGCTCGCGCCAGGGCAGGCGGGTCAAGGCGTCGTCCACGCGGCCTTGCACCACCACCTGGCTGGCGGTGTCGCGCTCGGGCTTCAGCAGCACCGGGTTCATGTCCACGCTGGGGGCCACGCGCGCGGCCAGCGCCTGCAGGTACTGCGCGGTGCCGATCTCGCCGAAGCTACCGCCCAGCCCCGGCACCACGCGCGCGTTGTTGCTCATGTTCTGCGCCTTGAAGGGCGCCACCCGCACGCCCTGCCGCGCGGCCCAGCGGCACAGGGCCGTGGTGAGCAGGCTCTTGCCGGCACCGCTGCTGGCGCCCCAGACCATCACTGAACGGGTCGGCGAACGCGTCATCCCACAGACTCCAGGGCTTGCCACAGCGCGACTTGCGACGGTGCTGCCAGCGCGTTCAGGCGCCAGTGGCCGGGCAGGCCGAAGCTGCTGCAGTCGCGCACGGAAACGCCGTGTTCGCGCAGTGCCGGGGCTGCTTCGCGCCAGCGCGCGGGCACGCGCGCGCAGACAAACGGCGCCACGCCCGGCAGCGGCGCAAAACCCCGCTGCACCAGGCCGGCCGTCAACCCGGCGTGGGCTTGAGCCAGCTGCGGCTGGCTGTCCGCCAGCCAAGCGGCGGTGTCGGGCTCGCACCAGGCATTCAGCATGGCGACAGCATGCGCACCCAACGGCCACGAAGGCTCCAGCGCGTGCAGCCGGCTCATCAACGGGCCCGGCGCGTGGCGCGGCGCGATGGCGTAGGCACCACGCACGCCGGTGAGCCCCAGCGCCTTGTTGGGCGTCCACAGCTGAAACACTGCATCGTCATCCTCCGGTGTCCAGGGCGATTGTCCTGTCAGGCGCAGCGGCTTGTAGGCGCGGTCGAGCACGGTGGGCACGGCGTGCAGGTGCGGCGGAACTGGATCGTCCTGCCCGCAGGGGCTGCCGGGGTCGGCACACCAGCGCAGCGCGGGTTGGCCGCCTGTGGGCGCATCGGCAGTCGCCACGGGCCGGTGCCAGGCCTGTGCGGCGGCGGCGTAGTCGCCGTAGGCATGCCCTGGCACGACAACGGGACCGTCGTGCAGCGCCAGCGCGGCGGCGGTAATGCGCTGGATGAATTCACTGGCACTGGCCGCCAGCAGCAGCCGATCGGGTGCTGCACCGTGGTGCGCCGCAAGCCGCTGCCGCAGGGCCGTGCTGTGAGGGTCCGGGTAGCGCCGGGCATCGGCCGCCTGAACCGCCTGCCACGCGCCGGGGCAGGGGCCCTGCGGGTGCGCACAGGTGGAGAAATCGTGCAGCACCGCGCCTTGGGCGTCAGGCCCGCCATGGGGTCGGCGGATCATGTGAGCTCGCTGGATGAAGCCATCGCGACCAGCGCGGCGATGGCGACGGCACACGCCCAGACCGCCGCGTGCCGGGCGACACCCAGTGCCCGCACCGCCGCGGCGGCTTGCGGTGCGGGCGCACCGGCGTTGAGCCTGTAGACGCCAGGCTTGCCCAGGCTGATGCCCAGGCGCAGCGCCATCGTCGCCATCGGCCAGCCGCCGTTTGGCGATGGTGTTTGCTGGGCCTCGTGGATCAGATGGCGCAGCGGCAGACCCGGCCGCCACAGCAGCGCGGCGGTGATGCGCGCCGGCAGCCAGGCCAGCATGTCGTCGGCGCGCGCAGCCACCTTGCCGGCCCATTCCCAGCGCCCGCGGTAGCCCCACATCGCGTCCAGCGTGTTGGCCGCACGGAAGGCCCAGGCCCCCGGCAGCCCCGCCACGACAAACCAGAACAGCGGCGCCACCCAGGCGTCGTTCAGGTTCTCGGCCAGTGTTTCGATCGCGGTCTCGCGCACGGCGTGGGCATCGAGCGTGCTCACGTCGCGGCTGCACAGCAACGTCACACGGGCGCGGCCTGCGTCCAGGCTTTGCTGCAGGGCCGCTTCGACCGCTGCCACCTCGTCGTGCAGCATCCGAAAACTCATCGCCGGCTTCAGCAGCAGCGCCTTCGCGGCGGCGGCCAGCCAGGGCGAGCCCAACCGATCCAGCTCCAGCTGAAACACCCAGGCCAGGCCTGCCACGCCGCCCACGGCGAGTGCCCAAGCCACGCCGCCAGCGACCAGCGCAGCCCCAGGTCGCAATCGCAGCAGCACCGGCCCGAATGGCTGCACCGCGCGCCCGAACCAGGCCACCAGATGCCAGGCGTTGCGAGGCTCGCCGAAGGCGCGGTCCAGCACGGCAGCCAGCAGCAGGGTGAGGGCGGCAGACATCATCGATCACGCGAGGTCAGGCATCGGACTCGCCTTGCGCCCGCGGGGCCATGGCCGGCAGGCGGGCAATCAGCCCGCGGCGCAGTCGCTCGGGCCGTTGGCCCCAGACCAGCAATCCATCAGCGCTGGCCGCGTGCTGGCGCGCCACTTCCAGCACGGCCTGCAGGCAGTCGTGGTCGGGCGCCAGTTCGCCAAACACGTAGCTGGCCTTGCCCGACGCCTGCAGCGCCACCGTGCAGCTGCGCGAACATGCGCCCAGGCAAGCAATGCCCCGAAGCTGAAGGCCCGGCGACGAGGTCGGAGCAAAGGCCAGTGCATCCTGCACCTGCTCGAACAAGTCTTGGCCGGCGGCCTGGCCGTCGCGCGGCGCATCAGCCGGGCGACAGGTGGTGCAGACCAGCAGTTCGGTTGAAGTCTCGGCAGCGGTCTCGGTGGGCATCACGGGTCAGTCTTCAATGCCGCGCTGCGCCGGCACGCCAGCGTCGAAGTGGTGCTTGAGCTTGGTCATTTCGGTCACGGTGTCGGCCGCGTCGACCAGTTCCTGCGGGGCACCACGACCCGTGAGCACCACATGCACATGCGCGGGGCGCTCGCGCAGGCTGTCCAGCAGCGCGGGCAGATCGATCCAGCCGTAGCGCAGCGGGTACATCACTTCGTCCAGCACCACCAGGAAGTGCTCGCCCGCGCGGATGGTGGCGGCGGCACGGGCCCAACCCTGGCGGGCGAGCTCGGCGGAGTGCTCGAGATCGCGGCTCTTCCAGCTGAAGCCGTCGCCCAGGCCCTCGATGGGCACGCCCAGCTGTTCGAACATGCGGTGCTCGCCGAAACGCGCCGAGGGCACCTTCATGAACTGGTAGACCTTCACCGCCTTGCCGCGACCATGGGCGCGCAGCGCCAGGCCGAAGGCGGCCGTGCTCTTGCCCTTGCCGTTGCCGGTGTGGACGATGACGAGCCCGCGGCGCTCGCCTTGCGGCTTGGGGGTGTCCCGTCCGGTGGGGGGTGCTTCGATCTGCATGGGTGTGTGTCAGGTCAGTCGTCGAGTGCCAGCGCCACGCTGGCGCCGCCGGGAACCGGGGACACGCGCACGGCACCCTGGAACACCCGCTCCAGCGCGCGGTGCAGGTCGGGCGATGCCGGCGAGGCGGCCGCCACAACGCAGCCGGCCTGCATCACCAGCACCCGGTCGGCGCGCAGCGCGATGGGCAGGTCGTGCAGCACCGTGACCACGGCGCGCTGCGCGCCGTCGGCCATCGGCTGCGCCAGGCGCCGGAACAGCCGGGCCAGCGCCACCTGGTGCGGCGCATCCAGGTGCGTGGTGGGCTCGTCCAGCAGCAGCACGGGTGCTTCAGTGGCCAGCACGCGGGCCAGCAGCACCCGCTGGCGCTCGCCGCCCGACAGCTCTGTCAGCCGCCTGGCCGCCCACGTGCTGCACTCGGTGGCGCGCATGGCTTGAGCCACCACCTCGGCATCGTGCTGGCTCAACGTGCGCAGCAGGCCGCGCTGGGCGATGCGGCCCAACTCGACCGTCTCGCGCACGCTCAGGTCGCCGCTGGTCTCGCCGCCCTGCGCCAGCCACGCGACGCGGCGGGCGCGCTCAGGTGCTGGCATGGCATGCACGGCCTGACCCTTCATGTGCACCTGGCCGCCGGCCAGTGGCTGCAGCCCCGCCAGCGCGCGCAGCAGCGTGGACTTGCCTGCGCCGTTGGGGCCGACGATGGCCGTCCAGCCCGGCGCGATCTGTGCAGTCACGCTGTGCAAGACATCGTGGCCGCCGAGTTGCACGCGAACGTCACGGGCTTCCAGGCAGGCGTTCATCGCAAGCCCCGGCGGCGCAGCAGCACGAAGAGGTAGCTGCCGCCCACCACGGCGGTGACCACCCCCACCGGCAGTTCCTGCGGCGCGATCACGGCGCGCGAGATCACGTCGGCGGCCAGCAGCAGTGCTGCGCCCATGGCTGCGCTGGCCGCCAGCAGCCAGCCGTGCGCGCCCGGTGCATGGCGACGCACCAGGTGCGGCGCCACCAGGCCGACGAAGGCCACCAGCCCTACATGGGCCACGGCCAGCGCGGTGCTGGCGCTGAGCAGCGCCACCAGCAGCAGGCGCTCACGCGGCAGATGGATGCCCAGGCTGGCCGCGCTGTCTTCACCCAGGGTCAGCGCGTCCAGTGCGCGGGCGCGGCGCAGGGCCAGCGGCAGCAGCGCCGCCAGGCCCACGGCCAGCAGGCCGATGGCGTCCCAACCCAGAAAGCTGGTGCTGCCCAGCATGAAGGCCTGCTTGCCGCGCAGGGCGTCAGGCGAGGCCACGGTGACCAGGTCGCTCACCGCACCCAGCAGCACCGCCACCACCACGCCGCTGAGCAGCAGGCGCATGGTCTGCACGGCACCTTGTGCCAGCAGCAAGGTCATGGCCACGCCCGCCAGCGCGCCGAAGAAGGCGGCGGCCACGAGCCCCACGCGCTCCAGCCACGCCATGGCCGCCAGGCTCAGGCTGGCACCGGCGATGGACACGCCGGCAAACACCAGCACCACCGCCAGCCCGGCGCCGGCGGCTGAGCCCAGCAGGTAGGGGTCGGCCAGCGGGTTGCGGAACAGGCCCTGCGCCAGCGCACCGCCCAGCCCCAGCAGCGCGCCCACCAGGGCCGCGCCCAGGGTGCGCGGGGCGCGGATCTGGCCGACGATGAGGGCGGCCTGGTCGCCGTTCAGATCGGCCCAGAAGGCGGTGGGCGAAAAGCCCCGCGTGCCCGTGACCAGCCCCGCCACGGCCGCGATGGCGATCAGCGTGAGCATCGCCAGGGCCAGGCGGCGACGGGCGCGGCAGTCTGCGCCATAGGCGGTGGGCTCGGCCTGGATGTTGGCCGTTGTGTCGGCCGTGCTGTTGGTGCTGCCGTCAGCCATGGATCGCGCGGTCTGCGCCTGCGTCGTCATGGCCGTGCGGGCTTCGCGGTATCGCCCGTGCTGGCCAGGCCCGCCAGGCAATCGGCCAGCACGCCTGCCGCTTCGCCCACGCGCGGGCCGGGGCGGATCAGCATCTCGTAGCGCGGCGTCTCGAAGCCACAGCGCTGGTTGCCCGCGATCGCCGGAATGGCCTGCCAGCCCGGGCGCGCCGCCATCGCGGCCTGCTCGCGCTGTACACCCATCACCACCTGCGGCTGGGCCCGCACCACGAATTCGGGGTTCAGCTTGGGGAAGGGGCCGAGCTCCGCCGGCACGACGTTGTCCATGCCCAGCAGGGTCAGCGTTTCGCCGATGAAGGAACTGCGCCCGGCCGCATAGGGGCCGCCGCCGATCTCGAAGTACACGCGCTGGCCCCGCCGCGCCGGCGGTACGCGCTCGGCCGCCGCGGCGATGTCGCGTTGGATGCCCTGCCACACCCGGTCGCCCTCGGCCGGCGTGCCCAGCAGCGTGGCCAGCAGCGCCAGCGTGCGGCGCACGTCGGCGTGGGTCTCCGACTTCAGCCGCAACACCTTGAAGCCCAGCGCTTCCAGCCGGTCGATCGAGCGCGCCGAGGTGGAGGCCAGCACCACGTCGGGTTTCAATGCAGCGATGGTCTCGATCTGCGCGTCGTCCAGCCCACCCAGACGCGGCAGCGCTGCCAGCTCGGTGGGCCAGTTGCTGTAGCGGTCCACGCCCACCAGGCGACGGCCACCGCCCAGCGCCCAGACCGACTCGGTGAGGGATGGCAGCAAGCTGACAATTCGCTGCGGCGGTGCGGGGAAGAGGTGCTCGGTGCCACGGTCGTCGCGCAGCGCGATGGGCGTGCCTTGGGCGTGCACCACAGCCGCCGACCCCAGCAGGGCCAGCATGAGGCAACAGCTCAGGAAGGTGTTCACCATCACGTCGGCCCCTTCACTGCCAACGCGCAGCCGGCCACCATCAAGGTCACCCGCGCACAGCGTTCGGCCACCTGTTGGTGCAGGCGGCCCAGCGCGGTGACACAGGCCCGCGCCTCGCGCGACATCGGCATCACGCCCAGGCCAATCTCGTTGGACACCAGCACCACCGGGCCCGGACAGGCCTGCAGCGCGTCCAGCAGCGATTGCTGCTCCTGCAACCAGGCCGCGTCATCCAGGGCAGGTCCCTGGGGCGGCAGCAGGCACTGCGTGAGCCACAGCGTCAGGCAGTCCACCACCAGCAAGTGCTGCGGCCTGCTGTGCGCCTGCAGCGCGGCGGCCAGGGCGCGCGGCACCTCCAGCGTGGCCAGTGCGGGCACGCGTGCCGCCCGGTCTTGCTGATGGCGGCGGATGCAGGCCGCCATCTCGTCGTCGCCAGCCAGTGCCGTGGCCAGCAGGGTGGCGCGGTGCGTGGGGTCGACCGCCAGCCAGGCGGCAGCGCGGCTTTCGGCGGTGCGCGACTTGCCGCTCTTGGCCCCGCCCAGGATCAATTCATGTTCGGGCTTCACGCTGCGTCCTTCAGTCCGGCAGGAACAGTTGCGCCGCCAGGGCTGGCGCCGACGCGAACCACGGATGGAACCAGCTGGCCTTGAGCGCACCATGTCGATAAATGGGCTCGCCGTCACCGGCGGCCGCGCCACGCGCCGGGCTCGTGCGCTGCCAGGGCACCAAGGGGGTGTCGAAGCGCGACCAGTGGAAGCTGTGGCCGCGCAGCGTCTGGCCTGGCGCCGCTTGCGGCCCCTGCGGCGCCCAGGCGTGCGGGCCCAGCGCGGCCAGCCGTTTGCCCAGCACCGCGGTGCCGGGCAGCAGGCCCCACAGCGCATGCGCGCTGCCGTTGCCGTCGACCAGCGTGTCGGCCAGCGCCATCATGCCGCCGCACTCGGCCCACACGGGGCGGCTAGCGGCCAGGTGCGCCGCCAGTTGTTCGCGCAGATCGGTGCGCTCGGCCAGCCGCACGGCATGCAGTTCGGGGTAGCCGCCGGGCAGCAACACGGCGTCGCAGTCTGGCAGGGCGTCACCTGCCAGCGGTGAGAAGAAGCGCAGCTCCGCCCCCATTCTGCGCAGCGTGTCCAGGTTGGCCGCGTAGATGAAGGCAAAGGCTGCGTCGCGGGCCACCGCGATGCGTCGGCCGGCCAGCAGCAGCGGCAGGCCTGCTGCTGGCCCTGCAGTGGGCGGTTGCCATGGCGGCCAATCTGCCAATGGCCGGCTGCCCAGCGGCGTGGCCGCCAGCGCATCGGCCGCGCGGTCCAGCCGGGCCAGGGCGTCGGGCAATTCAGCTGCGCCCGCCAGGCCCAGGTGGCGCGACGGCAGGGTGAAGCTGTCGTCGCGCATCAACGCGCCGCCCCAGGGCATGCGCTCGCCCACGGCCTGCTGCAGCATCTGCGCGTGTCGCGCGCCGGCCACGCGGTTGGCCATCACGCCGGCCCAGGGCAGCCCGGGGCGCCAGGTCTGAAGGCCGTGGGCCACAGCCGCCAGCGTGCCGGCCATGGCCGATGCGTCCACCACCGCCAGCACCGGCACCTGGAAGCGCAGCGCGAGGTCGGCCGCGCTGGGCTCGCCATCGTGCAGGCCCATCACGCCTTCGATGATGATCAGGTCGGCCTCGGCCGCCGCGTGGGCCAGGCGCTGCGCGCAGTCGGCCTCGCCGTTGATCCACAAGTCCAGCCCATGCACGGGCGCGCCGCTGGCCAGGGCCAGCCACTGCGGGTCCAGGAAGTCGGGGCCGCACTTGAAGGCCCGCACCCGGGCGCCGGCGCGCGCATGGAGCCGCGCCAATGCGCAAGCCAACGTGGTCTTGCCCTCGCCCGAGGCCGGGGCGGCGATCAACACGGCGGCGGTCATGGACGGAAGCGCCTGCCGTCGCTCAGGGCGTGGTCCAGCGCAGGGTGACTTGCCCGTTGCGCCCGGCCGTGGCGTAGGTGCGTGCCAGCTGGTAGTCCTTGTCGGCCAGGTTGTCGATGCGCGCTTCCAGCGCCAGCCCTGGCATCAGCGTCGTGCTGGCAAACAGATTCAGCAGCGCATAGCCGCCCAGGCGCTGGGTGTTGGTGGCGTTGTCGAAGCGGGCACCGGCAGCCTGCACCTCGGCGCCCAAGGTCCAGCCGGCCAGTTGGGTGTCGGCGCCGAAAGTTGCCAGTTTCTTCGCGCGGCGGGCCAGCACCTTGTCGGTGTCGGCATTGCGCGGGTCGTGCCAGTCGATCGAACCGCGCAGCGCCACGGCGCCCCACTGCGTGCGGCCGGCCAGCGTCACGCCTTTCAGCTCGGCGCGGCCGACGTTGACATAGCAGCCGAACGAATCAACGCAGGGCCCGGGCGGTCCGAAGTTGATAAGGTTGCTGATCTTGTTGTCCCAGGCGGTCACGCTGGCCTCGCTGCCGGCTGCTGCCCAGCGCAGGCCCAGTTCGACGTTGCGGCCGGTCTCGGGCACCAGGGCCGGGTTGCCGTACTGGCTGAAGCGCTGGTACAGCGTGGGCACGCGGAACGAGGTGGCGGCCGATGCGGTCAGCCGCCACTGCGGCGCGAAGGCCCAGCCCCAGGCCAGGCTGCCAGTGCTCTTGCCGCCGAACTCGCTGTCTTCGTCGTGCCGCACATGGGCCTGCAGGCCGTGGGCGCCGAAGTCACCGCGCCAGCCCAGTCCGATGGCGTCCTGGTGGCGCTTGCCACGCAGGTTGGCCGAGAAGGCCGTGGCGGGGTTGAACAGTTCATCGTTGCGGCGTTCGAGCGTGCCGGTGAGCAGGTGGGTGCCGATGCGCTGTTCGTGCTGCAGCGTGATGTTCTCCAGCGTGGTTTCGGTGCGGTAGAAGCTGGGCTGGGTCTCGTAGGTGCTGGCGGTCTGACCCACCTGTGCCCGCGTGGTCGCATCGGCGTTCCAGCGGCCCTCCCAGGCCAGGCTGCCGGTGCGCAGCGTGTGGTGGTTCTGGTCATCGGCGGTGGCAGAACTGTCGTAACCGGAGCGCAGCTTGGTGGCCAGCAGTGATGCGTCCACCCGATGCGCTGCGCTCACCTGGTACCCGAGGCGTCCTTGCACCGAACTGCGCCTCCAGCCGTCCTTGTCGGTGTTGTGCCCTGCAGCGGTCGCCGTGCGCGCATCGAAGCCGTCGCTGCGGCCATGCCCGGCTGAGAGCGAATAGTCCAGCGCATCGACCGAACCGCTGATGCCGGCGCGCGCCTGCACGGTGTTGTACGAACCGATCGTCAAGGCTGCCGTCGGTCGCGCCGCACCCTTGCCGCGCTTGGTAAAGAGCTGCACCACGCCGGCCACCGCATCGGACCCGTACACCGCTGCCGCCGGGCCGCGCAGCACTTCGATGCGCTCGATCTGGTCCAGCGGGATCTGCTCCCAGGCAGCGCCACCGGTGGACTGCGAGTCGACCCGCACGCCGTCGATGTAGACGGCCGTGTGGCGGGTCTCGCTGCCCCGGACGAAGAGGCTCGTGGTGGTGCCGGGGCCGCCGTTGCGGGCGAATTCGATGCCCGGCAGGCGGGCCAGCAGGTCGGCCAAGCCGAAGGCGCCGCTGCGTTCGATGTCCTCGCGCTCGACAACAGAGACATCGGCCAGCACCGACGCCATGGGTTGCGGCGTACGGTTGGCGATGATCACCACCCGTTCCAGCGTGCTGGCCGTGGGCCGCGCTTGCGCCCAGCTTGCATGGGGCCACAAAAGGGGTGCGGCAATCGCCGAGAGGCAAAGGCCAAGGGAGCGCGTGAATGGCGTGCGCGCGCGCGCAGCAGCCCGTAGGCGAGGGAGCGAAGAGAACATGGAAGAACCCGATGCACAAACGCGCCCGGCCGCTTCCCCGCAGCCCGGCGCAAACAGGAGCGCCACTTGCGCGGCGCACCACCTCGTTGGCCGGTATCCGGGCTGGCGGAGACGACCCGTGTGTCCTTCCCAGGAAGCCAGGCTTCCCAGTGGATTCGACACGAGCGGGGGATCGGTCAGATCCCCGTCCGCTTACCGTTGCGGGGGCAGCTCAGGTTGGGGCTTTGGCCGAAGCGACGTCGGCCCTTCCTGATTCCCGTTGAACTGCGGCTGCACGAATGCAGCCACGAGCACCAACGGGCAGATCATAGCCTGCTGGGGAGGTGCGCTCGTCACGCCTGCAACGGAGGCCGTGACCACCGCTTCACGAAAGTACGGCCCAGTTTTTGTGCGGTGGACTGTTGTGGGCCGGCCATCGGCGCAAGCGGTGAGTTGCCTGGAGGCAGCGCGGCGCGCCGAGCTTGGCGCGGTAACGAGGACTGCACCGGCCGGCAAGTTTCATCGCACCGACACACCCCTGTCACGGGGCCTGCCGAGACTCCGCTTCCAGATATCTAGACATCTGGAGACGAAGTGATTCAACGTGGCACCGGCGAGACCGTCTACCGACAAGTCCAGCGACAGCTTGAAGCCGAGATCCGCTCGCTGCACCGCCCGGGTGACGCGCTGCCGCCCGAAGCGGCGCTGGCCGAACGCTTCGGCGTCAACCGGCATACCCTGCGCCGCGCCCTCGAAGGGCTGATCGCCGAAGGCTGGGTCGAGCGCCGCCACGGCATGGGCAGCTTCGTGCTGCACAAGCCGCTGGACTACGACATCGGCCAGCGCACCCGCTTCACCGAGACCCTGGAAGCCCAGGGCCGGACCACGGAGAGCAAGGTGCTGCGCAAGCTGCGCATCCCGGCGCAGGGTGGCGTGGCCCAGCGACTGCAGCTCGACGAGGGCGAGCCGGTGGCCTGGATCGAGACGCTGCGCAGCGTCGACGGTGCCCCTTTCTGCGTCATCTCGCACTACCTGCCGCTGGCACTGCTGCCGGGCGTGCTCGAAGACTACACCGGCGGGTCACTGCACGAGTTCATCGAAGCACAGCATGGCTGGCGCCTGAAGCGCACCGAGAGCCTCGTCTCGGGGGCGCTCCCGCAAGGCGATGACGCCAGCCTGTTGGCGATGCCGGCCCATGTGCCTGTGCTTCGCGTCAAGAGCGTCAACGTGCGCGACCGGGATGGAGCCCCGGTCGAGTACGCCCTGACTCGGTTCCGCGCAGACTGCATGCAACTGCGCATCACCCCTTGAACCTTGCTAGTTCCCGACTGAAACCATCGACCTTACAGGAGCGTCATCAATGTATCGCAAAGCCTTCCTACGCACAGCGCTCGCCATGGCCATCGGCCTGACCGGCGTTGTTTCCACCACCAGCGCCTTCGCCCAGGCCCAGCATGACGGCAGTGCCGGCAAGCCCCTGCGCGTGATCCTCGTGCCCGCCGACGGCGGTACCGAAGACGGCACGAAGAAGGACTTCCAGCCCATCTTCGGCGCCATCGGCCAGGCCACCGGCCTGAACTTCGACATCAAGGTCGGCCAGAGCTACTCGGCCGTGGTCGAAGCCATGTGCAACGGCGCCGCCGACATCGCCTGGTACGGCCCCGCCAGCTACCTGCAGGCCAAGGCCCGCGGCTGCTCGGAGCTGCTGGCGCTGGCCGTTCGCCACGGCGAGTCGGTCTACTACTCGGGCATCTTTGCGCGCACCGATGCCGGCATCAACGGCGTCGCCGATCTCAAGGGCAAGCGCATCGCCTTGGGCGACGTGAACTCCACGTCGAGCTTCAACGTTCCGGTGGCGATGATGATTGCCGGCGGCGTGGACCCTTCACGTCAGGCCGGCGCGATCAACATGGCCGGCAGCCACGCCAACGTGCTGAAGGCATTGGCCGAAGGCCTGGTGGACGCCGGTGGCGCCTCCTTCGACTCGTTCGAGAAGGCGGTCAACGCCAAGGCCCTGGACCCGAGCAAGGTCAAGGTCATCGCCAAGAGCACGCCGATCCCGTACCCGCCGCTGGCGATCCACCCGAAGGTGAACGATGGCGTGAAGGCCAAGCTGCGCGACGCCTTCAACAACGTCGACAAGCTGCCCGGCATCACGAAGGACCAGATCCGCGGCTACGGCGGCGGCAAGGTCGACGGCTACACCGCCCGTGTCAGCGAGGCCGACATGGCCGCCGCCGGGAAGATGTTCGAGCTGGTCACCGACACGGTGAAGACCGACATCATGAAGAAGGCCAGCGCGCGCTGAGTCGGGCTTCGAGAGCACCCCACCACCACCGAGTCACCTGCGCGGGCCTGCCCGCCAGGTGCTCCCGCCACGCGGAGCCATCCATGATCGAATTCCACCATCTCGGCAAGACCTGGCCCGACGGCACGCGGGCGCTGTCCGAAGTCAGCCTGCAGGTGCCGCGCGGTCAGTTCTGCGTCGTGCTCGGGCCCTCGGGCGCTGGCAAGTCGACGCTGCTGCGCGCGGTGAACGGGCTGATGCGGCCTACCGAAGGCCGGCTGATGATCGACGGCATCGAGTTCAACGCCGACACCGAGCGCGCCCTGCGCCAGCGCGTGGCAATGATCCATCAGCACTTCAACCTGACGCTGCGCATGAGCGTGGCCGGCAACGTGCTGGCCGGGCTGCTGCCCGTGGTGTCCACCGGTCGCGCACTGCTCGGCTGGTTCACGCCCGAGCACCGTGCCAAGGCCTGTGCGCTGCTGGAACGCGTCGGCCTCGACCCGCGGCACCTGCGGCGCCGTGCCGGCGAACTCTCCGGTGGCCAGCAGCAGCGGGTGGGCATCGCCCGGGCCTTCATGCTCGACCCCGAGGTCGTGCTTGCCGACGAACCGGTGGCCAGCCTCGACCCGAAGATCTCCCGCGACATCCTCACGCTGGTGCGCGAGGCAGCCCGCGAGCGCAACACCACCGTGCTGTGCAGCCTGCACCAGGTGGACCTGGCGCGCGAATTCGGCGACCGCATCGTCGGCATGCGCGGCGGCCGCGTCGTCTTCGATGGCACGCCGGCCGAGTTCACCGACGAGCGCGTGCAGCAGCTGTACGCCGGCGCGCACTGGGAAGACCAGCCGGCGGACGAGGACACCGGCACACCGGTCCCGTCGTCGCTGACGGCCGACGGCCGCCAGCCGCTGGCGGCATGAACCGGCATCCCGCGGAGTGAACACCATGCTTGCCAAACCCATCCCCGTGCCGCCCCAGGGCACACAACTCGAATGGCGGCTCGACCCGCCGTACAGCGCCAAGCACCTGCTCGTCGTGATCGGCCTGCTGGCGCTGCTGCTGTGGACCGGACACCGCACCGAGATGGACCGCATGGTCGCGATGAGCGTGCAGGCCGTCGGCAAGATGATCGGTCTGGCCGACGACTCGCAGGTCGTGCGCGGCCTGTCACGGGTGGGCAGCTCGATGTGGCCCCCGGCCATCGGTGAACAGGAAGACGTGGCCCGGCTGCCCGGCCTCGACCGCGACCGGCTGCCGCCCTTCGCCTACATCGAGATGCAGGAACGCACCGAGCAGCGCCTGAACCCGCAGACCTTGCAGATGGAGGTCAGCGTCGAGCGCACCGAGACCCTGGTCAAGCCGATCGGCTACCTCTGGACCGTCACGGTGAAGATGCTGGAGACGTTGGAGATCGCGCTGTGGGGCACCATCCTGTCGGTGCTGCTGTCGGTGCCGCTGGCTTACTTCGCCGCGCGTAACTACACCCCTTACCGGGCAACCTACACGCTGGCCCGCGGCACCATCAGCCTGCTGCGATCGGCGCCCGAGCTGATCGTCGCGCTGTTCCTGGTGTTGGCCTACGGCTTTGGGCCGATCGCCGGCGTGCTGGCGCTTGGGCTGCACGCGGCCGGCTTTCTCGGCAAGTTCTACGCCGAGGACATCGAGAACGCCGACAAGAAGCCGCAGGAGGCGCTGGAGGCCATCGGCGCCGGCAAGCTCAAGACGCTGTGGTACGGCGTGATGCCGCAGGTCGTACCGCAGTACATCGCCTACACGCTCTACATCCTGGACCGCAACGTGCGCATGGCCACCGTCATCGGCCTGGTGGGCGCAGGCGGCATCGGTCAGGAGCTGAAGGGCCGCTTCGACATGTTCCAGTACGACCACGTGGCGACCATCCTGATCGCGATCTTCATCGTGGTCTTCCTGCTCGACCAATTCTCGGCCCGCCTGCGTGCGCGGCTGATGTGAGGACGCTTGTGACTCCCCAACCCTTGCCGACGCCGACGATCGAACGGCGCCACCTGGTCGCCTGCCTGGTGGCGGCCGGCCGCGAACCGGTGCTGAGCACTGCCACCCAAGTGACCGAGGGCCTGACGGTGACGCCGCTGCAGCCCGCGGAGTCCGGCCTCGCGCTGATGCAATGGCGCGACGCGGTGCAGCACCAGCCCTTCTTTCTGGGTGAAGTGCCGATGGCGCGTGCGGCGGTTGCACTGGTCAACCACCGGGGCGAACGTGCCGAGGGCGGCGCCGTGGTGATGGCCGACGACGCGGAATTGGCCCAGGCGCTGGCGGTGCTGGATGCCGTGTTCGCGCAGCGCTGGCCCGGCGTCGAGGCGGTGGACGCGCTCGCCCTGCGTGGCGCGCAGGCGCGTGACCGCATTCGCGCGGTACGGCAAGCGGGACTGAAGCGCACGCGCGTGGACTTTGCGCTGCTGGCCGAGGCCGACGAGGATTCGGAGGCCCAGGCATGAAGCCCGCTGAGTGGTGGATGCCCGACGCGCAGCAGCAGGCTTTTCGCGCGGTGTTGGACGGTTTTGCACGGCCTGGAACGCTGGTGCCGGCGCAGCAGGAAGGCGCCGTGTTGATGTTCCTGTCGGCGGTGCTCGACGAGTCGGTGAGCCTGGCCGATCCTTTGGGCTTGGTGGGCACGGATGCCCGCCGCCTGCTGCTCGCGCCAACGGCGCCGGAGGCGCAGGCGCGCTTCGTTCTGCTCGACGGCCGCAGGCCGGTAGCGGCTGGCTTTCAGCCGGCGCTGGGCACGCTGGAATCGCCCGAACTGAGCGCGACGCTGGTGCTGACCGTGGACGCGCTGAGCGATGCGCCGTCACCGGCGGATGCTGCCGTGGTGCTGCAACTGCAGGGACCGGGCGTGCCGGGCACGCGGGTGCTGGCCGTGAGCGGACTGCACCAAGACTGGCTGGCGCAGCGCGCGGCCTGGGTCGGCGCCTACCCGATGGGCGTGGACATCGTGTTGGCCGCGTCGGACGCGCTGGTGGCGCTGCCGCGCACCACGCGCATCGCGGTTCTTCCCCACCGCAAGGAGACCTGAGCATGGGCTATGTGGCCATCAAGGGCGGTGAGACCGCCATCCGTGAAGCCGCGCGCGTGCTCGAGTTCCTGCGTGCGCAAGGCGGTGGCGCGCCGCTCGCGGTCGACACCATCCGCGACCAGCTGCACTTCCTGACCGGACGCGTCATCAGCGAAGGCGGGCTGTACGACCTCGACCTGGCGGCCCTGGCGCTCAAGCAGGCTGCTGGCGACACGCTGGAAGCGGCTTTCTTCCTGCGCGCGTTCCGTTCGACACGGGCGCGGCTGGCAGTGACCGACGCGCACGATGGCAACGGCATGCGTCTGATCCGCCGCATCTCGTCGGCGTTCAAGGAGATCCCGGGCGGCCAGATGCTGGGCCCGACGCCGGACTACCTGCAGCGGCTGTTCCGCTTCGAGCAACTGGCCGAAGGCAGTGAGGCCTTCCAATCGCTGGCCCGCAACTGGCTGCAGGACCTGCCGAGCCCGGACCTGCCGGACAGCTTCCCGAAGGTGGTGGACGCCCTGCGCGCGGAGGGCTTGCTGCCCATGCCCACGGAGGATGCGCCGCCGGCCTTCGACATCACGCGCGACCCGCTGGTCTTCCCGGTCCCGCGCAGCGCCGCGCTGGCCACCATGAGCCGCGCCGAGACGGGCTCGATGCTGGCCATCGCGTACTCCAACATGCGTGGCTACGGCGACGTGCACCCGACGGTGGCCGAACTGCGCGTGGGCTATGTGCCGCTGATGCTGCCGCACCCAGTGACCGGCGAGCCCATCGAGGCCGGCGAGGTGCTGGTCACCGAATGCGAGGTGGTGGCCATGTACACGCCGACCGACGAGCCCGGTGCCAAGCCGGTGTTCTCGCTCGGCTACGGCGCCTGCTTCGGGCACAACGAGGTCAAGGCGATCTCGATGGCCATCCTCGACCGGTCCCTTCAGAAGGGCATGGCAGGCACCCCTGACAACCCCAGCGAAGACCCGGAGTTCGTGCTGCTGCACATCGACGGCGTGGACTCGATGGGCTTTTGCACCCACTACAAGATGCCGCACTACGTG
Source organism: Aquabacterium sp. (assembly GCA_030654555.1). GTDB lineage: Bacteria > Pseudomonadota > Gammaproteobacteria > Burkholderiales > Burkholderiaceae_C > Pseudaquabacterium. The sequence continues at coordinate 418 of JAURXG010000312.1, read as the reverse complement.
ACCTTCCAGTCCGACATGGACCGCCTGCGTGCGACGCAGGCCAAGCAGGCCAAGCAGCCGATGCCGGGAGCGCAGGCATGAGCACCCAGCACAGAAGCGCCGGCTACGCCTTTGGCTTCCTGGACGACCGCGCCAAGAAGGAGTTGCGCCGTTCGATGCTCAAGGCGGTGTGCCTGCCCGGCTACCAGGTCCCGTATGCGTCCCGCGAGATGCCGATCGCACGCGGCTTCGGCACCGGCGGTCTGCAGCTCACGCTCGCGTTGATCGGCCCCGCCGACGCCCTCAAGGTGATCGACCAGGGCGCCGACGAGTCGGTCAACGCCGTGAACCTGCGCCAGTTCGTCGAACTGACCTGTCCTGGCACGCGCACCACGAAACTGGCGCGCGAGGCCACGCTGATCCAGACGCGCCATCGCAT
>JAURXG010000298.1 GCA_030654555.1 Aquabacterium sp. | reverse complement strand
CTGCTGGTCGACGGCGGCATCCGCCGTGGCACCGACGTGCTGAAGGCGCTGGCGCTGGGCGCGCAAGCGGTGCTGGTCGGCCGGCCCGCGGTGCAGGCGCTGGCCGCGGCCGGTGCCCCCGGCGTGGCGCTGGCGATCCGGCTGCTGCGCGACGAACTGGAGATCGCCATGGCCCTGACCGGCTGCGCCACGCTGGCCGACATCGGCCCCGGCGTGTTGTGGCCGGCCTGACGCCGGGCGGGGTCTGGCTTCGGGCCGGCCGGTCGACCGTGGCGCAGGGCACACCCCCGGCGATACCCCGGTGGGCAAGCAGCGTTTATCATCCAGGCATGACTCCTGTGCATGACGTGGCGCGTATCCGCCTGGACAACGCGATGCGGCTGTTCGATGAATTCGTGCAAGCCGCCGTCAAGCACCCCGATGCCGCCGCGCTGCGTGGGCTGGAACGGCGCTTTGCCGAGCGGCTGCAGATCCAGCCCAGCTACTGGAGCCAGATCAAGGGCCGCTCGCGCCAGATCGGCGAACGGCTGGCGCGCCAGTTCGAGCAGCTGTGCCGCAAGCCGGTGGGCTGGATGGACGTGCCGCACGACGGTGCGGCCACCGCCGACGCCCCGCTGACCTCCCCGGCTCCGCAGCCCGGTGCGCCGGCGCCGTCACCCAGCCAGCCGCAGGACGACGACGAGCGCTTCATCGTCGGCCTGGTGCTCACCTACTACCGCCGCCACCCCCAGCGCGCCCGCACCCGGCTGCTCGACCTGCTGGGCGAGGTGCTGACGCCCCCTGCGGCCGAGCCCGTGCGCGGCAAGGCGGCGCCGGCGCCGGGCGGCGTGCGCGGCAGCAGCCCCCCGCCGCCCAGCCCGGCGCCAGTGGTCGACGATCGGGCGCTGTGGTCGCGCATCCAGACCGGCGTGGCCCCGCTCAAGCCCAAACGCTGAGGCCCGGGCTCCGGCCCCGATTCAGGACAAACCCTGAGCCTGAATCAAAACCCTTGCGCAAGATAAATTATTGTTTATCATGAGCGCAAGTTTCGGTGGCAGCCACCGCCGCGACGACACCCTCACCGATCCACCCCTTGCCGCCAAGCCCGACTTGCCCATGTTCGTTCCGGCCCTGAATCCTCACCGCACGCATCGACGGCCGTCCGCCGCCGCTGCGGGGGTGTCGCAGCGCCACGCCCACATACCGGTGGGCACGAACCGTCAAGCCGCGCCGATCTGCAGTGCCGCCGCGCCCGCCGGCGCCGCCGTGGGCTAGAGCCGCTTCACCGCGCCTCACCCCACCCGGCCCGGACGCTGCAGCGATCCGGGCCGTTTGCTTTTTCAGCCGCCGTTTTGTTTCACAGGGCACTGCCATGTGCCGAGGAGACCCCCATGAAGTTCACCGTCATCGCCCCCAAGCCCCGCAACCCGCTGGTGGCCGCCGCCCACCGCCGCGCCGCCGGCGCGCACCGGCGATCCGCCAGTGGCCAGCGCCAGCGCGCCGCGCTGTCGCTGCGCCGCGAGTTGCAGCACGAACGACATCCCCTGACCTGAAACCACCGGCGCCGGGCCCCCATCCAGGCTGGGCAGCGCGCCACGGGAGAGCAGCATGAACAAGAGCCTCTACGGCTTCGATGGCCCCCTCGCCGCGCCCAGCGGCAGCCCCGTGCGGCAGCTGGCCGCCACCGCCCTGCGCCAGGCCAGCCGCACGCTGGCCCGCCTGGCGCGCCAACTGGCCGTGCGCCGGCACGGCAGCACCGCACGGCGGGCGGTGGAGCTGGAGTTCTACGCCGAAGCCGGCGCGCCCGAAGGCGCGCTCTACCTCGACGGTGAACTGGTGGGCCATTTGCCCGGTGTCACGCGGCTTTGAACCCGCGTGGCGCCGTGATCGCCCTCAAGCCGGGGCCTGGCTTGCCGAAATCGCAGACACGTCCTGTCGCATGAGGTAAGCCATGGCCCCGGCCGAACACAGCACCGCCGACGGTCCCGCATCCACCGGGGCCACGTTCATCACCACGCCGCTGCGCGACGTGGACGGCTGGGTCGCCGCCTTCGACCGGCGCGAGATGCCGGTGCTGGCGGCCACCGCCGACGCGCTGGAAGACCTGCGCAGCAACGAGGATGCAGTCGACGCCCACCTGCTGGCCGAGACCATGGCCGCCGATCCGCTGATGACGCTGAAGCTGCTGCGCCATGTGGCGGCCCTGCGGCGCGGGCGCGACCAGGCCGATGCCGAGACCGCCACCGAGGCGCTGGTGATGCTGGGCATCACCCCCTTCTTCCGCGACTTCGGCCCGCAGCCCACCGTGGAGCAGGCGCTGGCCCACCAGAGCGAGGCGCTGCTGGGCCTGCGCCAGGTGCTGCGCCGCGCCCACCGCGCGGCCCGCTTTGCGCTGGCGTTCGCGGTGCACCGCCAGGACCACGATGCCACGCTGATCCACGAGGCCGCGCTGCTGCACGACTTTGCCGAACTGCTGCTGTGGGCCCACGCGCCGGCGCTGGCGCTGGCCATCGCGCGCTGGCAGCGCGCCCAACCCGGCCTGCGCTCGTCAGAAGCCCAGCGCACGCTGCTGAACGTGAGCCTGGCCGATCTGCAGCAGGCGCTGATGAAGGCCTGGCGCCTGCCCCCGCTGCTGGTGCAGATCGCCGACGACCGCGCCAGCCACCTGGCCCAGGTGCGCAACGTGCAGCTGGCGATCCGCGTGGCGCGCCACAGCAGCCGCGGCTGGGACAACCCCGCCCTGCCCGACGACATCGACGACGTCGCCAACCTGCTGAACATGGGCACCACGCCCACGCTGCACCTGCTGCACGACCTGGATCACTGAGGCGCGCCCGGCCGCGCCGCGTCGATCTGCAACCAGCGGCAGGCCTCGGCCCACACCGCCGGGTGCTGCACCATCGCCACATGCGCCACCGCCGGCAGGTGGCGGTTGTCGGCGCCGGCCAGCGTGGCGGTGGTGGCCGGGAACACGATGTTGTCGGCGTGGCCGTAGAAACAGGTGAAGCGCGCCCGTCGCGCAGGTGATTCGCCGCCGGCCAGAGCGGCCAGCCAGCGGTGGCCGGGCCGCATCTGCCGCGCGTTGGGCGAGTGGCCGAAGCGGGCCATCCAGGTGCCGTGGTGCGGCGAGGCGATCGTCAGCACCCGCCGCACGCGGGCGTCGGCCGCTGCCGCATCGGGCTGCGCGGCCAGCCAGGCGCGCACCGCCAGCCCGCCCATGCTGTGCGCCACCACCAAAGGCGGCCGGCCGGTCTGCCGGGTCAGCGCCGCCACCGCGGCCTCGATCGCCGGCACCCAGTCGTCGATGCGGCCGAAGGCCGGTTCCAGCGTCAAGGCCTGGAAGGGCACACGATGACGGCGCAGCCGCCGCAGCCAGGGCAGCCAGACCCCGCGGTTGCAGAAGTAGCCATGCACCAGCAGCACGCCGGTGCAGCCCGGCCGACCGGGCAGATCGGGCTCGTGCCCGGCGAAGAAGGGCTGGTGCCAGTTGAACACCCGCCACGAGGCCAGCACCTCGCCGAACCAGGACCGCAGCAGCGCGGCGGCGCCGGCGCGTGGCGCCGCGGCATCGCGGCCGAAGGCGGCCAGCAGCACGAACTCCAGCGCCAGCACCGGCGCCTGCGGCAGCAGCGCCAGCGCCACGCCGGCGGCCATCGCGAGCGGGCCCAGCCCGGCCTCGCGGCACCAGACCAGCCAGGCCAGCGCCACGACCACCGAGGTGGCGACCATCATCTGTTGCAGGCGGGCCAGCATCGGGCCAGTCTCGCACCGAAGCCCGGCCGGGGCCGGCGCCCCGCCTAGAGGGGCCCGCCTACCCGCCGTCGCGCCAGCAGGTGCCGGCGGCGTTACGCTGGCGGCATGAGCAATCCGCACGCAGAACGGATCATCGAGCACCTGGGCACCGTGGCCCGCCTGCGTGCCCTGCGCGAGGCCGATCCCGCACTGGGCCAGCGGGTGCGGGCGCTCAAGGCCTACCAGGCCGCCCGCTTCGAGCGCACCTATGCCGACCTGCTGGCCAGCCCGCGCTACCGCGGCGCGGCCCGCTTCTTCCTCGACGAGTTGTACGGCCCGCAGGAATTCGCCGCGCGCGACGCCCAGTTCGGCCGCATCGTGCCGGGGCTGGTGCGCCTGTTTCCGGAAGAGCTGATCGGCACGGTGGAGATGCTGGGCCAGCTGCATGCGCTGTCGGAGGCGCTGGACGATGCCGCCGCGCGCCACCTGCCCGGCCTGCCGGCCGATGCGCCCGGCTACGTGCGCGCCTGGCAGGGCACCGGCCGCGAACCGGCGCGCGAGCAGCAGATCGCGCTGACGCTG
>JAURXG010000283.1 GCA_030654555.1 Aquabacterium sp. | reverse complement strand
GCGCGGCCAGGGCGCCCAGGCCGATGTCGGTCAGCGGCACCTCGTCGGCGCGGCGCGGCGTGCCCGTCGGGGCCGCGCTGCGGCCTTCGCGGGTGGCGGCCATGTCGGCTTCGCTGGGCCACTGGCCGGCCAGCAGGTAGTCGAACACGCGGCGGGCGATCGGCGCGGCCGCGGCCGAGCCGAAACCGGCGTTCTCGACCACGATGGCCAGCGCGATGCTGGGCGCGTCCACCGGCGCGAAGGCGGCGTAGAGCGAGTGGTCGCGCTGGTATTCCGACAGCCGCGCGGCGTTGTACTTCTCGTTGGCGCGCAGGGCCACCGCCTGCGCGGTGCCGGTCTTGCCGCCGGTCTTGTAGGGCGCGCCGGCGAACACGCGCGTGGAGGTGCCCTCCTGCGTGACGCCGTGCATCGCGCTGGTCACCAGCGCCACATGCTCGGGCTTGAGCGGCAGCGGGCTGAGGGCCTCACCGGCCACCGGCGTGGTGGCCTGGCTGACGACGTTGCGGATCTCGCGCACCAGCCGCGGCTCGAAGCGCCGGCCGCCCGAGACCAGCGTGGCCGTGGCGCTGGCCAGCTGCAGCATCGTGAAGTTGTTGTAGCCCTGGCCGATGCCCAGCGAGATGGTCTCGCCGGCATACCACTTCTGCTGCTCGGGCTTCTTGTAGGCGCGCTTCTTCCAGGCGGTCGACGGCAGCAGGCCGGTGACCTCGCCGTCGAGGTCGATGCCGGTCTTGCGGCCGAAGCCGAAGGGCCCGAGCTGGTCGTGGATCAGGTCGACGCCCATCTCGTTGGCCAGCGTGTAGAAGTAGACGTTGCTGGACTCGACGATGGCGCGCCGCATGTTCATGATGCCGCCGCGCTCGTTCTCGGGGCTGCCGAAGCGGTGGCCGCCGAACATGAAGAAGCCCGGATCGTTGATCAGGGTCTCGGCCGAGCGCTTGCCGGTGGCCAGCGCCGCCATCGCCATGAACGGCTTGAAGGTGCTGCCCGGCGGGTAGGTGCCGCGCAGCGCGCGGTTGAGCAGCGGCTTGTCCAGGCTCTCGTTGAGGCCGCGCCAGCTCTCGACGTCGATGCCGTCGACGAACAGGTTGGGGTCGAAGGCGGGCTTGGAGACGAAGGCCAGCACCTCGCCGTTGCGCGGGTCGATCGCCACCAGCGCGCCGCGGCGGTCGCCGAACAGCTGCTCGACCAGCGCCTGCAGCTTGATGTCGATGGACAGCACCAGCGTATTGCCGGGCGTGGCGGGGTGGCTGTTGAGCCGGCGCACCGCGCGCCCGCCGGCCGAGGTCTCCACCTGCTCGAAGCCGGTGGTGCCGTGCAGCTCGCGCTCGTAGCGCTGTTCCAGCCCCAGCTTGCCGATGACCTCGGTGCCGCGGTAGTTGGCCAGCACCTCGTCGTCCCAGTCCTCCATCGCCTTCTTCTCGGCGCTGTTGATGCGGCCGATGTAGCCGATCAGGTGGCTGCCCACCTCGCCCGCCGGGTAGCTGCGGAACAGGCGCGCGCGCACGTCCACGCCGGGGAAGCGGAAACGCTGGGCCATGAAGCGCGCCACCTCCTCGTCGCTGAGCTTGGTGCGGATGGGCAGCGACTCGAAGCTCTTGCTCTCGTCCTGCAGCCGCTTGAAGCGGCGGCGGTCGCGCTGCTCGATGGTCAGCACCCGGGCCAGGCCGTCGATCATCGCGTCGAGCTCGCCCTTCACCCGCGACGGGGTGATCTCCAGCGTGTAGGCCGAGTAGTTGGTGGCCAGCACCACGCCGTTGCGGTCGACGATCAGGCCGCGGTTGGGCACCACCGGCACCACCGCGATGCGGTTGGATTCGGCGCGCTCGGCCAGCTCGTCGTGGCGCACCACCTGCAGCACCACCAGTCGCCAGCCCAGCAGGCCGAAGCACAGCAGCACGAACAGGGCAGCCGCCAGCAGCCGGGTGTTGAACCGGTCGAGTTCACGCTCGAGATCCCGCAGTTCGGTCACTGGGGCCCCCAGCTCGGCGGGTACGCCGAGCGACCCCCCGTGGGGGTGCGGGGCCGCTCGGGAGCGGCCCGGCGCTGGCCCCGCTGGGCTTCGAGCGAATCGGCAGCGGCTTTCACAGCGGTCTATTTTCGTCGGGATCGGGTGCACGGCGCTGCGGCGCGAGCAGCAGCAGCACCACCACCGGCCACAGCAGCGCCTCGAACAGCGGCGCCAGCAGGATGGCCCAGCCCGGGAACAGGCCACCGGCGATCAGCCGCGCCACCAGCGACACGGCATGCGCGGCGAAGAACACCGGCAGCACATGCAGCGCCTGCTCCAGCAGGCTGAACCACAGCACCCGGCGGTGCACGGTGATGGCCAGGTAGCTCAGCAGCGTGTAGGCCAGCGCATGCTGGCCCAGCACGGCGCCCTGGTGCACGTCCATCACCAGGCCGAAGGCAAAGGCGAAGCCCACGCCCACGCGGCGCGGCTGGTGCACGTTCCAGAACACCAGCACCAGGGCCAGCAGGTCGGGCGCGGCCGGGTGGCGGCCGTTGGGCAGCATCTCCAGCACCATCGCCAGCAGCAGCGTGAAGCCGATGAAGAACGGGTTGACCGGCAGCAGCAGCTGGTCGGAGCCGCGCGGCATGATCATCGGCTCAGCTCCTGCCCGCTGGCGGCCACGCCGGGCCGGCCCACCGCGCTGGCGCGTGCCGCGGCCTTGGCGGCCGCCTTGTCGAGCACCGGCGTCTCCGGGCGCGGCGGCATCTGGGCGGACAGCGGCTCCAGCACCAGCAGGTGGCGCAGGTTGTCCAGGTTGGCCACCGGCATCAGCACGATGCGGGCGAAGCCGGCGTCCGAGCGGCGGTCGACCCGCGCCACCCGGGCCACCGGCAGGCCGGGCGGGTAGACGCCGTCGACGCCGCTGGTGGTCAGCTGGTCGCCCTCCTGCACGTCGGCGTTGCCGGCCATGAAGCGCAGCTCCATCGCGCTGCCGCCCTCGGCGCCGCCGAAGGCCGCGCCGCGTTGCTGGCTGCGGGTGTTGAGCACGGGGATGGCCGCGTCGCGGTCGATCAGCAGCGTGACCACCGCCGACAGCGGGTAGACCTCGGTCACCTGGCCCAGCACGCCGGCCTCGTTGATCACCGGCGCCCCGGCCACCACGCCCTGGCTGGCGCCGCGGTTGATGAAGATCTTGCGCGAGTACGGATCGCCGGCCTCGTAGAGCAGCTCGGCGGCCACCGCCTTGGCCTGCAGCGCCGGCTGCAGCTCGAGCAGCGCACGCAGCCGCGCGTTCTCGGCGGCCAGCTGCTCGGTGCGGGCGGCGCGCTCGCTCTGGCGCGCCAGCTGCGCGCGGGCGGCGGCCTCGGCGCCCTGCGCCTCCTTGATGCCCTGCAGGTAGCTCATGCCGTTGCTGATCAGCGCCACCGGCACCTGCAGCCCCTGCTGCACCGGCAGCAGCGCGGTGGCCAGCGCCGAGCGCAGCGGCAGCGTCACGCCCCAGCGGCTGTCGGCGGCCATCAGGAACACCGCCAGCGCCGAGAACAGCGCCAGCTTGGTCAGCGCCGACGGACCCTGGCGGAAGAAGGGCGGCGGCGTGCGGTCGATCGTGCCCAGCGTCATGGCGAGTCAGCGCGAACCGGGGGCTTCAGAATGCTGAAAGCCGGCAGCGTGCAGCACGTGCCGGCTTCGATGGCAGCATGGAGGCTTACTCGGAGGTGAAGATCGAGCGCAGGCCTTCCATGCGCTCGAGCGCCATGCCACAGCCGCGCACCACGCAGGTCAGCGGGTCTTCGGCCACCAGCACCGGCAGGCCGGTCTCCTCGGCCAGCAGGCGGTCCAGGTCGCGCAGCAGCGCGCCGCCGCCGGTCAGCATCATGCCGCGCTCGGCGATGTCGGCACCCAGCTCGGGCGGGGTCTGCTCTAGCGCGGTCTTGACCGCCGAGACGATCTGGTTGAGCGGGTCGGTCAGCGCCTCGAGGATCTCGTTGCTGCTGATGGTGAAGCTGCGCGGCACGCCTTCACTCAGGTTGCGGCCCTTGACCTCGATCTCCTTGACCTCGCTGCCGGGGAAGGCGCTGCCGATGTTCTTCTTGATCATCTCGGCCGTCGGCTCGCCGATCAGCATTCCGTAGTTGCGACGGATGTAGTTGATGATCGATTCGTCGAACTTGTCGCCGCCGACGCGGATGCTGCCCTTGTAGACCATGCCGCCGAGCGAGATCACACCGACCTCGGTGGTGCCGCCGCCAATGTCGACCACCATGGAGCCGCTGGCCTCGGAGACCGGCAAGCCCGCGCCAATGGCAGCGGCCATGGGCTCTTCAATCAGGTACACCTCGCTGGCGCCGGCGCCCAGCGCGCTTTCGCGAATCGCGCGGCGCTCCACCTGGGTCGAGCCGCAAGGCACGCAAATGATGATGCGCGGGCTGGGCCTGAAAAAGCTGCGCGGATGCACCATCTTGATGAATTGCTTGAGCATCTGCTCGGTCACGGTGAAGTCGGCGATCACGCCGTCTTTCATCGG
>JAURXG010000280.1 GCA_030654555.1 Aquabacterium sp. | reverse complement strand
GCGCCAGCTGACCACGAACACGCGGTGGCCCTGCGCCACGGTGTAGGCGATCACCGAGTAGTCGGGCTGCAGGTCGAGGATGTAGTACTTGTTGATGCACGGCGGCACGAACAGCAACGGCAGCTCGTGCACATTGTTCGTCGTCGGCTTGTACTCGATCAGCTGGAACAGCTCGTTTTCGAACACCACCGCGCCTTCGCTGGTGGCCACGTTGCGGCCCACCTCGAACACGCTCTCGTCGGTCTGCGACATGCGGCCCTGCTCGATGTCCTTCATCAGCAGCTTCATGCCCTGGCCGATGCTCTCGCCGCGCGTCTCCACCGCCTTGGCCAGCGCCTCGGGGTTGGTCGCCAGGTAGTTGGCGGGGCTGGCGGCATCCACCCATTGCTGCACCGCGAAGCGGATGCGCGCCTTGGTCTTGGGGTCGCCCTGCACGCTGTCGGCCATCTGCATCATCGTGCGGGCGTTCAGCAGGTAGGTCTGCGCGGCCATCGCGGCCACCGGGTTCTTGGCCCAGGCGTCGGCGGCAAAGCGCTTGTCGCCGGCCGGCGCTGTCGTGGTGCCCTCGGTCTGGAACGCGGTGAGCGCGTTGTTCCACATCGCGGTGGCCTGGGTGACGTAGTCTCTCTGCAGCTTGGTCAGCGCGTCCATCGGCAGCTTCAGGCCCGTCAGGGTCTTCATCGACTCGGTCATCGCCTCGCCCATGGCCTGCACGTTGGCTTGAGCGGTCTGCCCAATCTGGTCGAGGGCTGGTACCGGTTTCTTCATGCTTGTCTCCGACGGTGGCAGGTCACGCGATCTTCGCGCGCCTGTGCGATGCTGTGCACCAGTTCACGTTGTACGGTGATTAGCTTACCGCATGATGACTTCAATTTTCAATAAGCGATATTGCGTATCGCAATCTGAAATGCACATCGTCCCCATCGCCTGGATGTTCGTCGTGGTCCTGATGTCCCTGGCCGAAGCCACCTCGACGCAGGGCACGCTGCTGGGGGCGTTCTTCACCTTCGTGCTGTACGGGCTGCTGCCGTTGTCCATCGTGATGTACCTGCTGGGCACGCCCGGGCGGCGCCGCGCCCGCCAACGTGCCGAGGCACTGTCGGCGCAAAACTCAGCGCGCGCGCAGGGCGATGCCGGCGGCCATGCGGCCGGTGCGGCCATCCCGCCGGAACGAGAAGAAGCGTGAGCCGCTCTCCACGGTGCACCACTCGCCGCCGCTGAGCTGCCGCACACCCAGCGCCGCCAGCCGCCGCTGCGCCAGCGCCACCAGGTTGGCGCGCCAGCGCGGGCTGCCGTCGGCGCGCGGGCTGGGGCGGAACAGGTCTTCATCGGGCTGCGCCGCATCGACGCCGAAGGCCTGCAGCACATCGGCGCCGACCTCGAACGCCCGTGGCCCGATGCAGGGCCCCAGCCAAGCCAGCAGCTGATCGGGTGGGCAGCCGGCGGCCTGGCACAGCGCGGCCACGGTGTGGTCGATCACGCCCCCCGCCAGGCCACGCCAGCCGGCATGGGCGGCGCCCACCGCGCGGCCATCGGCGCTGCACAGCAGCACCGGCAGGCAATCGGCCACCAGCACCGTGCAGGCGATGCCCGGCACCGTGCAGATGCTGGCGTCGGCACGTGGCAGTGCGGCGCCCGGTGCCAGGTGCTCGGCCGTCAGGCGCACCACGTCGGCGCCATGCACCTGGTTCAGCCAGACCGGTTGCGCGCCCAGCGCCGCCGCGAAGCGGCGCTGGTTCTCGGCCACGGCAGCGGGGTCGTCCATGCCCTCGCCGCCCAGCGCGGGCGGCCGCAGGTTGAGGGTGTCGAAGGGGGCCGCGCTGACGCCGCCGGCGCGGCCGCTCATCAGCGCGGTGACGGTGTCTGGCGCGCCCCAGGCCGGACGGATCGCGCCGGCCAGCCGGTCGCTCAAGGGGCCGTGCAGCGGCTCAGGCCGCATCCGGGCAGGCCGAGGGCTGCGTCTTGGAGAAGGCCTCCAGCTGCATGCAGGCCTCGAACACGCGCATCACCTGCGGCACATGGTCGGTGCGGCATTCGAAGCGCTGGGCATTGAAGATCTGCGGCACCAGCGTGATGTCGGCCAGCGTCGGCACGTCGCCGTGGCAGAAACGCGCCGGCTGCGCGGCCAGCTGGCGCTCCACCGCCTCGAGCCCGCTTTCCACCCAGTGGCGGTACCAGCGGTTCTTGTCGTCCTCGCTCAGCTTGAGGTCGTGCGTGAGGTAGCGCAGCACGCGCAGGTTGTTCAGCGGGTGGATCTCGCAGGCGATGTCCTGGGCGATGGCGCGCACGCGGGCGCGGCCCAGCGCATCGGCCGGCAGCAGCGGCGGCTGCGGATGGGTCTCATCGAGGTACTCGATGATCGCCAGCGACTGGGTGAGCCTGGCATCGCCGTCCTGCAGCAAGGGCACCAGGCGCGAGGTGGCCATCGACGCGTAGGCGTCGTCCAGGTGCTCGCGGCGCACCAGGTGCACGGGGATGTAGTCGTACTCCAGGCCCTTGAGGGCCAGCGCGATGCGCACCCGGTACGACGCCGACGAGCGGAAGTAGTTGTAGAGCTTCATGGGACCTCCTGCGACAAGGATTACCTGACGCGCAGCTTCAGCGTGCCCAGGCCTTCGATGAAGCCTTCCATCAGGTCGCCCGACACCACCGCGCCCACGCCGGCCGGCGTGCCGGTGTAGATCAGGTCGCCCGGCTGCAGCGTCCAGGCCTTGGACAGCGTCTCGATGGTCTCGGCCACGTTCCAGATCAGCTCGCTCAGGTCCCCCTTCTGGCGCACCGTGCCGTTGACCGACAGGGTGATCGCGCCGCGGGTCAGCTCGCCGGTGCGCGCGATCGGCTGCAGCGGGCCGATCGGCGCCGATTCATCGAAGGCCTTGCCGATGCTCCACGGACGGCCCTGCTTCTTCATGTCGTTCTGCAGGTCGCGGCGCGTCATGTCCAGGCCGACGGCATAGCCCCAGATGTGCTTGGCGGCATCGGCCGCGGCGATGTTGCGCCCGCCGGTGGCTATGGCCACCACCAGCTCGATCTCGTGGTGCAGGTTGGCGGTGAGCGGCGGGTAGGCCATCTCGCCGGTCGCGCCATCGGCCACCGGCAGCACCGCGTCGGCGGGCTTCAGGAAGAAGAACGGCGGCTCGCGCCCCGTGAAGCCCATCTCCTGCGCATGCTCGGCGTAGTTGCGGCCCACGCAATAGATGCGGTGCACCGGGAACAGGCCGCCACCGGCGACGGGCACGGCGGGCGGGGCGGGCGGGTTGATGACGAAGCTCATGGTGGTTGGCAGGCAGGGTTGAATGGCAGGTGCCGGGCATGATGCCATGGGCTGCCGCTACACTTTTGACCATGATCGAGACGCGCCGTATCAAGCACTGCCGCGAATGCGGGTCGGCCGTGGCCTACCGCATGCCCGACGACGACAACCGCGAGCGCGCGGTGTGTCCGGCCTGCACCACCATCCACTACGAGAACCCGATCAACGTGGTGGGCACCGTGCCGGTGTGGGGCGAGCAGGTGCTGCTGTGCAAGCGCGCGATCGAGCCGCGTTACGGCTTCTGGACGCTGCCCGCCGGCTTCATGGAACTGGGCGAGACGGTGGCCGACGGCGCGATCCGCGAGACGGTGGAAGAAGCCGGTGCCCGCATCGAGCTGCAGGAGCTGTTCACCGTGATGAGCGTGGTGCGCGTGGGCCAGGTGCACCTGTTCTACCGCGCCCGCATGACCGACACCTCACTCGACCCCGGCCCCGAGACGCTGGAAGCGCGGCTGTTCCACGAGCATGAGGTGCCTTGGGACGAGATCGCCTTCCGCACGGTGCGCGAGACGCTGCAGCACTACTTTGCCTGCCGCAAGGCCGGCCAGTACACGCTGCACTGCAGCAGCATCGGCTAGCCGCCCGCGGGTGCAGGGCGCCGCGAGGGGCGCCCGCTCACGCGGCCAGGGCCATCTCGGCCACCAGCGCCGGCCCGGTGGCGGCATCGAAGCCCAGCCGCCACAACACGTCCAGGTCCTCGACCGAGCGCACGCCTTCGGCCGTGACCTGCAGGCCCACCGCCTGCACCAGCTTGACCAGCCCCTGCAGGTAGCGGCGCGCATCACCCGCATCGGCGCCGGCGATGCCGTTGACGAAGCGGCGGTCGATGCGCACGCAGTCCAGCCCCAGGTCGATCAGCCGCGGGATGCGCGCCAGCGCCTCGCCGGCATGCTCCAGCCCCAGCATCACGCCCAGCGGCCGCCAGCGGCGCGAAACCTCGCGCACCAGCATCGGCCGCTCCAGCGCCAGTGCTTCGGGCAGGTCGATCCACAGGCGGCAGGCGGCGTGCGGCGCCGACTCCAGCCGGCGCGAGACCGCGGCGATGAACTCCACGGATTCCAGCGACTGGCCTGCCACGTTGACGCAGCGCGCCTGGCCATCGCGGGCGATGGCCTCCAGCGCCAGCGCCACCGCCTTCTCGTCGACCGCCGCGCACAGGCGGCTGCGGGTGGCCAGCGCCAGCCAGCGCGCGGCCGGCTCCAGCGGGCCGCCCGACTGCAGTTGCACGCGCAGCGGGCAGTCCAGGTGCAGCTGTCGGCCGTCGCCGGTGCGCACCGGGTAGGCCGCCAGGGCCACCTGCCCCTTGACCAGCGCGCGGGCGATGCGGCGCTGCCACGAGGCCTCGCCCTGCGGCAGCGCGTCGTCGATCAGGGGCAGATCGAGTTCGGGCGCCGGATCGGGGAAGCCGCCGTCGGCCTCGGCGCGGGCCAGCGCGGCATCGGCCAGCGCCAGCGCCTGCGTGGCGTTCATCGGCAGGCTCAGTTCGACCACGCCGGCGTCAACGCCGGCTTGCGGATCGATGCTGGCAAACGGCAGGCGCAGCGCCTGCACCAGCGTGGCGGCGGTCTCGAAGGCCATGCCGCCCACCGGCAGCAGCAGTGCGAAATCCGCCCCGTTGAGCCGGCCGGCACAGCAGCGGGCAATGCGATCGGGGTAGGCGTGCAGCGCCTGCCCCAGGGCCTGCAGCACGCGGTCGGCACCGGCGTGGCCGATGCGCTGGTTCATGCCTTGCAGATCGCGCACACGCAGCAGCAGCAGGCCGGCCTCGACCGGCTCGTCGCCGTTGCACAGCAGCGCGTCGAGCATGGCGGTGAAGTGGCGCCGGTTCGCCAGCCCGGTCAGCGGATCGCTGTGGGCCTGCTGGCGCAAGGATTCGAGCTGCTCGGCCTGGGCGTCGAACAAGGCTTGCTGGCGCGCGGCCAGCGTGTGCAGCGCCGCGGCCACCGGTTGCAGCACCGCCGTGGCCGCCAGGCCAGGGGCGTCGGCGGACGGGGCCTCGCGCGCTTGCCCGATGTGCGCCAATTGCTCGGCCAGCAGGACAGCCACCTCGTCGCTGACGCGCCGGCGCGCCAGCACCGCCCCCACCACACCGCCGGCCAGCACCAGCGCGCCACCGGCCAGGCCGAGCAGACCCCACCTCAAGGTGGCCACGGCGGTGACCAGGCCGAGCGCGCCCAGCAGCAACGCCTGCACAGGCGGCTGGGCCCATCGGGCGGGCGCGTCGGGCGACGGCAACGAAGGATCGTCGGGCATGGGGGCTGCGTGACGGGGCGGCACGCGGTTCGGCAGGAGTCGGATGAGGGCGGACAAGGCGAAGGCCGGGCTGGCGCCTTCCTTCCAGGTTGTCGACCGCACGGGCCGCAACTTGAGTGCGCACGGCCGCGCCGGCCGGCCACGAAAGAGCCCCTGCCGGCGTTGCGGACAGGGGCTTGGTCATCAGGCCGCCATCGACCGGCGGCGGTGGTCGGCGCCTCAGCGCCGCGCGGGCGGCAGGTCGGTGCAGCTGCCGTGCGCCACCTCGGCGGCCATGCCGATGCTCTCGCCCAGCGTGGGGTGCGGGTGGATGGTCTTGCCGATGTCGACCGCATCGGCGCCCATCTCGATGGCCAGCGCCACCTCGCCGATCATGT
>JAURXG010000259.1 GCA_030654555.1 Aquabacterium sp. | reverse complement strand
CTACATCGGCCTGCTGGTCAACCACCACCAGCCCGAGCTGGCCGAGACCTTCTTCAACTCGGTCACCACCAAGATCCTGCACCACAGCTACTTCCGCAACGACTTCATCTTCGTGCGGCCGGCCGTCAGCACCGAGTACATCGAGAACGACGAGCCAGCTTCGCTGCCCACCTACCGCGCCTACTACCCCACGCGCGAGACGCTCAGCGAGACGCTGCTGCGCATCGTCGACAACTTCCAGCTGAAGCGCCCGTTCGAGGACCTGCCGCGCGACATCGCCGCGGTGCTCGACAGGCTGTACCGCCATGTCGGCGACAAGGTGCGGCTGCGCGCCAACTTCCAGATCCAGGTGCTGTCGTCGATGTTCTTCCGCAACAAGGGCGGCTACATCATCGGCAAGATCGTCAACGGCTTCTCCGAGACGCCCTTCGTGCTGCCGGTGCTGCACAACGACCGCGGCCACCTCTACATCGACGCCGCGCTGTTCGCCGAGGACGACCTGCTGATGGTGTTCAGCTTCGCGCGGGCCTACTTCATGGTCGACATGGAGATTCCGTCGGCCTACGTGCAGTTCCTGCGCAGCCTGATGCCGCGCAAGCCGCGCAACGAGATCTACTCGGCGCTGGGCCTGCAGAAGCAGGGCAAGAACAACTTCTACCGCGACTTCCTCTACCACCTGCGCCACAGCAGCGACCAGTTCGGCATCGCGCCCGGCATCAAGGGCATGGTGATGCTGGTGTTCGACCTGCCGTCGTTTCCGTACGTGTTCAAGGTCATCAAGGACTTCTACCCGCCGCAGAAGGACACCAGCCGCGAGCTGATCAAGAGCAAGTACCTGCTGGTCAAGACGCACGACCGCGTGGGCCGCATGGCCGACACGCTGGAGTACACCAGCGTGGCCTTCCCGCGCTCGCGCGTCAGCGACGAACTGCTGGCCGAGCTGCAGCACTTCTGCCCCAGCCAGATCGAGTTCGACGACGAGGCGCTGGTGATCAGGCATGTCTACATCGAGCGGCGCATGATCCCGTTGAACATCTACCTGCAGGACGCCACGCCCGAGCAGATGGTGCATGCGGTGGTGGAGTACGGCAACGCCATCAAGGACCTGGTGGCGGCCAACATCTTCCCCGGCGACATGCTGTGGAAGAACTTCGGCGTCACCCGCCACGGCAAGGTGGTGTTCTACGACTACGACGAGATCGAATACATCACCGACTGCAACTTCCGCAAGGTGCCCACCCCGCGCAACGAGGAGGAAGAGATGTCGGGCGAGGTCTGGTACACGGTCGGCCCCAAGGACGTGTTTCCCGAGACCTTCGGCCCCTTCCTGCTGGGCAACGACGCGGTGCGCGAGGTCTTAATGAAGCACCATGCCGACCTGCTCGATGCGGCCTTCTGGCAGGGCCACAAGGAGCGCATCAAGGCCGGCCATGTGCATGACGTGTTCCCCTACGATGCGCACAAGCGCTTCGCCCACACGCGCGCCGCGTCGCGCGCGCCCTGACGGCGCCGCTGCCTGCCGCGCCCTTCCCACCCCAAGCATCAGGAGCTTCTCATGGCCGACTCCATCGTCATCGTCTCTGCTGCCCGCACGCCCATCGGTGGCCTGCTGGGTGATTTTTCGTCGCTGGCCGCCTGGGAGCTGGGCGCGGTGGCGATCAAGGCCGCGGTCGAGCGCGCCGGCGTGCCCGGCAGCGCGGTCGACGAGGTGCTGATGGGCAACTGCCTGATGGCGGGCCAGGGCCAGGCGCCCGCGCGCCAGGCCCTGCGCCGCGCCGGGCTGCCCGATGCGGCCGGTGCCGTGACCATGAGCAAGATGTGCGGCAGCGGCATGCGCACGATGATGTTCGCCAACGACATGCTGATGGCCGGCAGCGCCAACGTGATGGTGGCCGGCGGCATGGAGAGCATGACCAACGCGCCGCACCTGATGTTCGCGCGCAAGGGCGTGAAGTACGGCGCAGCGCAGCTGTTCGACCACATGGCGATGGACGGCCTGGAGGACGCCTACGAGCGCGGCAAGGCGATGGGCGTGTTCGCCGAGCAGTGCGTCGACAAGTACCGGTTCAGCCGCGAGGCGCAGGACCAGTTCGCGATCACCTCCACCACGCGCGCACGCACCGCCAACGAGGACGGCAGCTTCGCCTGGGAGATGGCGCCGGTCAGCCTGCCGGGCAAGGCCGGCGACACGGTGATCGCGCAGGACGAGCAGCCGCGCAAGGCCAAGCTCGACAAGATCCCGGGGCTGAAGCCCGCATTCAAGAAGGACGGCACCATCACCGCGGCCAACGCCAGCAGCATCAGCGACGGCGCCGCCGCGCTGGTGCTGATGCGCGAGTCCACCGCCCGCCAGATGGGCGCCACGCCGATCGCCCGCATCGTGGCGCATGCGGTGCACGCGCAGGCGCCCGAGTGGTTTGCCACCGCGCCGGCCGGCGCGATCAACAAGGTGCTCAAGCAGGCCGGCTGGGACGCCAAGAGCGTCAACCTGTGGGAGGTCAACGAGGCCTTCGCCGCGGTGACCATGGCCGCGATGCACGAGTTCGACCTGCCGCACGACATCGTCAACGTGCACGGCGGCGCCTGCGCGCTGGGCCACCCGATCGGCGCGTCGGGCGCGCGCATCGTCGTCACGCTGCTGGGGGCGCTGCGCAAGCAGGGCTTGAAGCGCGGCGTGGCCGCGCTGTGCATCGGCGGCGGCGAGGCCACCGCGCTGGCGGTGGAGATGCTTTGACCGGTGCCGTGCTGCTGCCCGCGGTGCAGGCGGGCGACACCTGCTCGCGCGGCGTGCGCTTCAGCCGCGACGACATCGCCGCCTTTGCCCGTCTCAGCGGCAACAGCAACCCGCTGCACCACGACCGGCAGGCCGCGCAACGCGCCCGGCACGGCGAGGTCATCGCCAGCGGCGAGCACATCACCGCGCTGATGGTCGGGCTGGTGTCCTCGCACTTCTCGCAGCCCGACGCGGCGGGCGGGCGCGAACTGCTGTGCCTGAACGTCAACTTCGCTTTCAAGGCGCCGGTGTTTGCCGAGCAGACCATCGAGCTGTCGTGGCGCGTGGCTTCGGTCGAGCCGCATGTCGGCCTGGGCGGGCTGCTGGTGCAGCTGGACGGCAAGGCCGCCGTGCACCACGCCAAGCCGGCGGTGGTGGGGCGCGTGACGCTGCTGATCAAGTCCATTGCCGCCTGACGGCGCCATCCCCTTTCCCGGAGACCCCCCCGATGTTGCTCAGTGAAGACCACCGCGCGGTGCAAGAGGCCGTGCGCCAGTACGTGCAGGCCGAGATCGCGCCGCATGCCGCGGCGTGGGACAAGAGCGGCGCCTTTCCGCAGGCGCAGCTGCGTGGCCTGGCCGCGCTCGGCTGCTATGGCGTGGCCGTGCCCACCGAGCTGGACGGCGCGGGGCTGGACTACCTGGCGCTGGCGCTGATCCTCGAGGAGATTGCCGCCGGCGACGGCGCCACCAGCACGGTCGTCAGCGTCACCAACTGCCCCGTCAACTCGATCCTGATGGGCTTCGGCAATGCCGACCAGAAAGAGCGTTTCCTCAAGCCGCTGGCGCGTGACGACATGCTGGGCGCGTTTTGCCTGACCGAGCCGCATGTCGGCTCGGAGGCGGGTGGGCTGAAGACGACCGCCGTGCTGGAGAAGCGCAGCGCTGGCGACGAGTACGTGCTCAACGGCGTCAAGCAGTTCATCACCAGCGGCAAAAACGGCGACGTGGCGATCGTGATGGCGGTAACCGACAAGGCCGCCGGCAAGCGCGGCATCAGCGCCTTTCTGGTGCCGACCACCACCCCCGGCTACACC
>JAURXG010000249.1 GCA_030654555.1 Aquabacterium sp. | reverse complement strand
TAGTCGCGCGCCAGGTCGGCAAAGCCGAACTCGCCATCGGGGGCGAATTCCCAGGCCATCTCCAGGTCGATCTCGCCGGCTTGCGCCTGGGCGGCGGCCACCAGCGCGGCGGGTTCGGGCTTGGCGAAGCGCAACAGCACGTTCGCCGATTTCACCTTCACGCGCTTGCCGGAATCGAGCTCGATCTGCACCGAGGCATCGGCTTCCGACATCACGCGGCCGGCGAGGAATTTGCCGGCGTCATCAAACAGGGCGTAGTTCACCGGGGCGATTGTCCCATCCCGGCCTCACCGGCCCGGGATGGTGGCGCTGTCCTGCACCCGAGCGTCTGGGTCCAGCCCCTGGGTCTCGATCCAGCCGGGCGCGAACAGCGTGTCGTGGTAGCGCTCGCCGGCGTCGCAGATCAGCGTGACGATGCTGCCCGGCTCGCCGCGCGCGGCCATCTCGCGGGCCAGATGCAGGGCGCCGACGAAGTTGGTGCCGCTGGACGGCCCCACGCGCCGGCCCAGCCGGGTCGACAGATCGAGCGCGGCGGCGAAGCTCATTGCATCGGGCACGCGCAGCAGGCGGTCGATCACGGTGGGCACGAAGCTGGGCTCCACGCGTGGGCGGCCGATGCCTTCGATGCGGCCGCGCTCGGTGCTGGTGATGTCGCGCCGGCGCTGCACATAGGCGTCGAAGAACACGCTGCGCTCGGGGTCGACCACCGCCAGCCGGGTGGTGGCCAGTGCGCCGCGCTTGTAGCGGATGTAGCGGCCGATGGTGGCCGAGGTGCCGCCGGTGCCCGCGCCGACGACGATCCAGCGCGGCAGTGGGTGCGGCTCCAACGCCAGCTGGTTGAACAGGCTCTCGGCGATGTTGTTGTTGCCACGCCAGTCGGTGGCGCGCTCGGCGTGGGTGAACTGGTCCATGTAGTGGCCGCCGCAGGCCGCGGCCAGCGCTTCGGCCTCGGCATACACCCGCGATGCCGGCACCTCGACGCAGCGGCCGCCGTGGAAGTTGATCTCTTCGAGCTTGCGTGCGGCCGTGCCCTGCGGCACCACCGCGACGAAGGGCAGCCCCAGCAGCTTGGCGAAGCAGGCCTCGCTGATCGCGGTGGAGCCCGACGAGGCCTCGACGATGGTGGTGCCCGGCCCGATCAGCCCGTTGCACAGGCCGTAGAGGAACAGCGAGCGCGCCAGCCGGTGCTTCAGGCTGCCCGAGGGGTGGGTGGATTCGTCCTTCAGGTACAGCATGACGCCCGGCGCCTCGGGCAGCGCCAGCGGGATCAGGTGGGTGTCGGCCGAGCGGCGCGCATCGGCCTCGATGCGTTGCAGCGCCTGGGCCACCCAGCGGCGGCGGGCGTCGTCGTCCATCGGGGTTCAGACGGTCATGCCGCCCGAGACCTCGATCACCGCGCCGTTCACATAACTCGCCTCGTCGCTGGCCAGGAAGGCGTAGACGTTGGCGATCTCCTCGGGCTTGCCCAGGCGGTGCAGCGGCACCTGCTCGCGCATCTGCTGCAGCACCTTGTCGGGGATGGTGGCCAGGATCGGCGTCTCGACGAAGCCCGGCGCCACCGCGTTGACGCGGATGCCCTTGGGGCCCAGCTCGCGGCTCCAGGTCTTGGTGAAGCCGATCACGCCGAACTTGCTGGCGGCGTAGTTGGTCTGGCCGAAGTTGCCGTAGATGCCGACCACGCTGCTGGCGTTGAGGATCACGCCCGAGCCCTGCGCCACCATCGCCGGCAGCACCGCCTGGCTGGCGTGGAACACGCCGCGCAGGTTGACGTCGATCACCGCATCGAACTGCTCGAGCGTCATCTTCTGCAGCCGCGCATCCTTGGTGATGCCGGCGTTGTTGACCAGCACGTCGATGTGGCCGTATTGCGCCATCACCGCGGCGACCATGGCATCGAGCGCCGCGCGGTCGGTCACGTTCACCGCATAACCCTGGGCCTGGGCACCCCGGGCGCGCACCATCGCCAGCGCGGCGTCCACGCCGGCGGGCTTCATGTCGCAGACGATGACGGTGGCGCCTTCCTCGGCAAACTTCAGCGCGGTGGCCAGGCCGATGCCCTGGGCGGCGCCGGTGATGATGGAAACCTTGTTCTTCAATCGCATAGCTGCAAAAACTCCAGGACAAAGGGCAGGTGGTCGTCGAAATCCGCGATGGCGTGGTCGCTGCCCTCGAGCAATCGCACCGTGGCGCCGGGGTAGCGGCCGGTCATCTCGCGCCAGCTCAGCAGCTCGTCGCCCTTGGCGATGACCGCGCCGTAGCGCTCGGGGCGGGTGATCGCGGGCACGGTCAGCGCGCGCAGTTCATCGATGTACTCGGGGCGAAAATAGAAGCGCTCTTCGGGCGTGTGGAACTGCGTCTGCTCGCCGATGTGCGCGGCCAGGTCGCGCGCCGGGTCGATCGCCGGGTTCAGCAGCATCGCCCGGCAGCCGGTGGCCTCGGCCACCGCGGTGGCGTAGAAGCCGCCCAGCGAACTGCCCACCACCGCCATGTCGTCGCGCGGCCAGTCGGCGATGCCCTGCGCGATCAATGACCAGGCTTGCGCCGGCGAGGGCGGCAGCTGCGGGCACCACCAGCACACGTCAGGCCGGTGCGCGGCCAGCCATGCGGCCATCCGCCGGGCCTTGAACGAGCCGGGCGACGAGCGGAAGCCGTGCAGGTAGAGCAGGTGCATGGGGAGATTGTCGGCCAGCGCGCCCGCGCGCCCGGCGGCGTCAGTCGGCGCGGCCGCCGATCGCGCGCATGAACTCGCCGCGCAGCTGCGGATCGTGGTTGAAGCAGCCGGCAAAGGCCTGGGTGTAGACACGCTCGTCGCCACGCCGGTCCTCGCCCAGCAGCAGGCACAGCTGCTCGGCCTCGATCACGCAGGCCGCGCCCTGGGCCTGGCCGTGCTGCACCAGCGCGTCGGCGATGTCGCGCGTCATCCACTCCTGGTAGGTGAAGCGGTGGCCGATGGCGTCGACCAGCCGGGCGATGCGGCCGAAACCGTGCAGCCGCCCGCCCGGGACATAGGCCACGTGCGCGATGCCGCGAAACGGCACCAGGTGGTGCGGGCACACGCCATGCACCGCGATGCCGCGCACCACCACCATGTCCTCGCGCGGGTCGGCAAAGCCGGCGCCCAGCACCTCGGCCGGGTCGAGCGCGTAGCCGCCCAGCAGCCGGCGCTCCCACAGCTCGCGCACGCGCCTGGGCGTCTTGCCGGTGTGCGCGCCTTCGGGCGCCACGCCGCAGGCGCGCAGCAGGTCGGCCACCGCGCGCTCGAAGGCCTCGCCGTCGAAGGCACCCACGCGCGGGATGCCCAGGCCGCCGGCGGCCGGCGCGGGGTGGTCGTGGTCGCAGGGTTCGTGCATCGGGGTCTCCGGCCGGGATGGTCTGGCCTGCACCTTAGCGCATGCGCGGCCGAGCACTCGCCGCCGTGCAGGGGCCATCGGCCGCTGCCTGCCAGGCGGTGGCGCCGGGCGTCGACAGGCTGCGCAGGAAGGCCAGCAGGTCGGCCCGCTCGCCCGCGCTCAGGTGCAGCGGCTTCAGGATCTGCTCGCCGTCGGCATGCAGGCGGTCGGGGCTGAGGGCCGAGTAGTGGTCCAGCACCGCCGCCAGCGTGGCCAGCTGGCCGTCGTGCAGGTAGGGCGCGGTGTGCGCCAGATTGCGCAGGCTGGGCACCTTGAACTCGCCGAAGTTGCGGTGCTGCAGCACGACGTGGCGGGTCTTGCGGAGGGTCTCGTCGTCGGGCGCGTCGCTGAACGGCCCCAGCAGGTTGTAGCGGCTGGCGCGCAGCGCGGTGATGCCGCCATGCCGGCCGGGATCGACCACGCCCGGCCGCACGAAGAACGGTGCGCCGATGTCGCCGAACTCGCCGTTGGAGAACAGCGGCCCGCCGTGGCAGGTGCTGCATTGGCCGCGGCCGACGAACAGCCGCAGGCCGCGCTGGGCGGCCAGCGGGTAGCGCGCGGCGGTGCGCCGGTCGCCGCGCGCCAGTGCATCGCGAAAGTGATCGAAGGGCGTGCGCCCGCTCTGCAGCGTGCCGACGAAGGCGCCCAGCGCCTTGGCCAGCCCCACCAGCGTGGCCTCGGCATCCTCGGACGGCGGCGTGCCATGCAGCCGTCGCCATTGGCAGGCCAGCGTGACGTCGTCGCGCAGCAGGGCCTGCAGGTGTGCCGGCGTGGCGGCCATCTCGCGCGGGTGGAGCAGCGGATGGAGGGCCTGCGACCACAGGCTGTCGAAGGCGCCGTCCCAGCCATACCAGCGCTGCTGCGCGGCGTTCCACAGCGTGGGGGTGTTGCGGTCCAGCGTCTCGCCCGCGCCCGTGTCGCGGCCCAGCGCGCGCGGCCGGCCGTCGGTGAAGGCCAGCGCCGGCACATGGCAGCTGGCGCAGGCGAAGCGGCCATCGGGCGACAAGCGTGGCTCGAAGAACAGCCGCTGGCCCAGCGCGATGGCGGCGGGCTGCCCGGCCAGCGCATTGCCGGCATCATGCGCCGGCGGCGGCGGCCAGGGGCCGTGCTGCAGGATGCGCTGGCGCTCGTCGGGCGAGAAGTCCAGCAGGCCCGGGGCGGCGACGGCCCCGGCCGACGCGGCCGCC
>JAURXG010000247.1 GCA_030654555.1 Aquabacterium sp. | reverse complement strand
CAAGAGCATCCGCATCCTCGATCCCGGGAGGCTGCGCACCCACAAGGCCTGACCTGCGGGCCCGCAAACGCAAAACGGGGACCCTCGGGCCCCCGTTTTGCGTACCGCGCCGGCGAGTGCGCGGCGCTATCCCTGCTTGAGCACCCATTCCGCCAGCGTTTTCGCGTCGGCGTCGGGCACCTTGTCGTTCGCCGGCATGGGGACCGGACCCCAGACCCCGGTGCTGCCCTTCTTGATCTTCTCCGCCATCTTCACGGCGGCATCGGCCTGGCCCTTGTACTTCTTGGCAACCTCCTTGTAGGCCGGCCCGACCAGCTTCTTTTCCGTCTGGTGGCAGGCGAGGCACTGGTACTTCTTCGCCAGGTCCTCGTTCGCCCGGGCGGGCGAGGCGAGGGCGCTGGCGGCGAGCGTCACTGCAATCAGGGGGTAACGCAGCTTCATCGCGCTTCTCCTAGTAGACATCGTGCTGGGTGTTGTAGACGTTGAAGTGGCCGGTCGGGGTGATCAGCAGCGGGTCCTTGATGACGGCCTTGAGCTTCTTCGTCTTGTCGTCGACCACCACCAGCGCGGACTCCTGGTTCTTCGCGCTCCACACCGCGAACCACACCTCGTCGCCGGCCTTGTTGTATTCCGGCTGGACCACGCGCTTGGCGCCTTCGCCGAGCTTCGCCCACTCGGCGATCGGCAGGACTTCCGGCTTCTTGTCGAGGTTGTTGATGTCGTACACCGCGATCGACTGGGCAATCTTGGCCTCCGGGTTGAGCGGCGTGTCCACCCACAGGTTCTTCGATTTCGGGTGGGTCTTGATGAACAGATTCCCGCCGCCCTGGCCCTCGAGGTACTGGACCACTTTCCAGGCGTTGTTCTTGTGCTTCACCGGGTCCGTGCCGATCAGCGCGATCTTCTCGCTGCCCAGGTGCCCCGTGGCCCACACCGGCCCGAATTTCGGGTGGATGAAGTTGGCGCCGCGGCCCGGGTGCGGGATCTTGCCGACGTCGACCAGCGCGGCCAGCTTGCCCTCCTTGGCGTCGATCACCGAGATCTTGTTGCTGTTGTTGGCCGCCACCATGAAGTAGCGCTTGGTCGAATCCCAGCCACCGTCGTGCAGGAAGGGGGCCGAGCCGATCTCGGTGACCTTCAGCGCGTCGAGGTTGCTGTAGTCGACCATCAGCGTCTTGCCGGTCTCCTTGACGTTGACCACGAACTCGGGCTTGAAGTGGCTGGCCACGATGCTGGCCACGCGCGGCTCGGGGTGGTATTCCTGCGTGCCCACCACCATGCCGCGGGTGCTGACGATCTTCATCGGCTCCAGCGTGTCGCCCTTCATGATCACGTACTGCGGCGGCCAGTAGGCGCCGGCGATCGCCAGCTTGTCGGTGAAGTCGCCTTCCTTGCCCTTGTACTTGCTGGTGTCCACCGAGCGCGCCTCGAGGCCGATGCGCACCTCGGCCACGTTGTCGGGCATGGGCATCCACAGGTCGATCATGTTGATCTTGGCGTCGCGCCCGATCACGAACAGGTAGCGCCCCGAGGCCGAGGTGCGCGAGATGTGCACCGCATAGCCGGTCTTGACGATGTTGATGATCTTCTTGGTGTCGCCGTCGATCAGCGCCACCTCGCCGGTGTCGCGCAGCGTGGTCGAGAAGATGTTCTCGATGTTGAAGTTGTTCATCTTCTTCGTCGGCCGCTGCGCCGGCGGGACGATGACCTTCCAGGTCTGCTTCATCTGCGCCATGCCGAACTCGGGCGGCACCGGTGCGTCGTGCTGGATGTAGCGCGCCATCAGGTCGACGGTCTTCTCGTCCATCTCGCCCGAGGTCATCCAGTTCGGCATGCCCGCGGGCGAGCCGTAGGCGATGAAGACCTTCAGGTAGTCGGTGCCCTTGGCCTGGGTCAGGTCGGGCGTCAGCGGCTTGCCGGTGGCACCCTTGCGCAGCACGCCGTGGCAGCCGGCGCAGCGCTCGAAGTAGATCTTGCGGGCCGATTCGAACTCGGCCACCGTCATCGCCGGCGCCTTCGGGTTGCTGCTCTGGTACATCGGCTCGGCGGCCAGCGGCGAGCCGCCGGCCTGGTAATTCATCTCGGCCGGCGTCACGGCCTTCTTGTCCTGGGCCTGGGCCAGCGGGGCGGCCAGCATCAGCGCGGCCGCCAGCGCGGCGTAGGTGGCAAGGGGGTTGAACTTCAGGGCCTTCATGGTGCCTCCAGTGGGGTGTTGGGAATTGCGATGGGCTGGTCTGCAATGTCGGCCTTTGTCACGCTGCGTTCCT
>JAURXG010000497.1 GCA_030654555.1 Aquabacterium sp. | reverse complement strand
CGCAGGCCTGGCCGATGATGATCGGCCCGGCGCCGATGATGAGGATGCTCTTGAGGTCGGTGCGCTTAGGCATTCTTCTTCTCCGCTTGGAATGCCGACATCAGCGTCGTGAAGCGGTCGAACAGGTAGGCGATGTCATGCGGCCCGGGCGAGGCTTCCGGGTGGCCCTGGAAGCAGAAGGCCGGCCGGTCGGTGCGGGCCAGGCCCTGCAGCGTGTGGTCGAACAGACTGACGTGGGTGGGCCGCAGGTTGGCGGGCAGCGACTTCTCGTCGACCGCGAAACCGTGGTTCTGGCTGGTGATCGAGACGCGTCCCGAATCCAGGTCCTTGACCGGGTGGTTGGCGCCGTGGTGGCCGAACTTCATCTTGAAGGTCTTGGCCCCCGAGGCCAGCGCCATGATCTGGTGGCCCAGGCAGATGCCGAAGGTGGGGATGCCGGTGTCGATCAGCGTGCGGGCGGCGTCGATGGCGTAGTCGCAGGGCTCAGGGTCGCCGGGGCCGTTGCTCAGGAAGATGCCGTCGGGCTTCAATTCGAGCACCGCGGCGGCGGGCGTCTGCGCCGGCACCACGGTGATGCGGCAGCCGCGGCTGGCCAGCATGCGCAGGATGTTGCGCTTGACGCCGAAGTCGTAGGCCACGACGTGGAACCTGGGGTCGCTCAGCTGGCCGTAGCCGCTGCCCAGCGCCCATTCGGTCTCGGTCCAGGCATAGGGCTGGGTGACCGACACGACCTTGGCCAGATCCTGGCCGGCCATGTTGGGCGCCGCCTGCGCGCGGGAGACAGCGGCGGCGATGTCGGCCTGCGAGACCACGGCACCGGCCTCGAAGGTGACGATGCAGCCGTTCTGCGCACCGCTGGTGCGCAGCACCCGGGTGAGGTGACGGGTGTCGATGCCGGCGATGGCGACCGTGCCCTCGCGCCGCAGGTAGGCGTCCAGCGTCAGGCTGGCGCGGAAGTTGGACATGCGGATGGGCAGATCCTTGATGATCAGCCCGGCGGCATGGACTTTCGAGGCTTCGACGTCTTCCTCGTTGATCCCGTAGCTGCCGATGTGCGGATACGTCAGGGTGACGATCTGCTGGCAGTAGCTGGGGTCGGTGAGGATTTCCTGGTAACCGGTGAGGGCGGTGTTGAACACCACCTCACCCACGGTCAGCCCGGTGGCGCCGATGGAGATGCCCTGAAAGACCGTGCCGTCTGCGAGGGCGAGAAGAGCGGGGGGCAGAACTGGCAGCAAGAGGATGGCTCCGGAAGTCGCGCGCGCCCAGCTCCGCTCAGATTCGGCCCTCGGAAGAACGTCCCGAGGGCTGCGAGCAGGAAGTCCGGTGGGGAAACTTCGCAGGAGTTTCGCTAGGCTGCGTTGGTGGCGGGTAAACCTTCGAATTATAGACTGCTCGGGTTTGCCCGCATCAACCCGCCGGGCTTCACGCGATTGCGGGGGGCCTTCGGTTCACCCCAGCGCCGCGATGCCGGCGCGGGCGATCTGCGCGTCTTCGCTCGATTTCACGCCGCTCACGCCCACCGCGCCCACGCACTGGCCGTCCACCAGCACCGGCACGCCGCCTTCGAGCATGCCTTCCAGTTCGGGCGCGCTCAGGAAACTGTAGCGGCCCTGGTTTATCACGTCCTCGTAAACCTTGCTCTCGCGCCGGCCCAGCGCCGCGGTGCGCGCCTTGGCCGGCGCGATGTGGGCCGAGACCGGTGCCGCCCCGTCCAGGCGCTGCAGCCACAGCAGGTGGCCGCCGTCGTCGACGATGGCGATGGTCACGGCCCACTGGTGGGCCAGGGCCTCGGCCTCGGCGGCTTGCGCGATGGCGCGCACGTCGGCGAGGGTCAACACGGATTTGGTGTGCATGAAAACGCTCCGGGAGTCGGTCAATTCAGGGTGGATCGGCAGTGTGCACCACGCCACGCGCGCCATTGCCACCCGAAACACCACGATAGCCCTGCGGAACTTACAATGCGCAACGCGGTCTGAACCGCATCCTTGACACACCTTCTGGAGGTCACCCATGAACGAACAACGCCTGCAAACCCTGTCCGGCTTCGGCGGATCGGGCTCGCTGGCCGCCGATCGCAACCGCGTTCTGCGCAACACCTACTGGCTGCTCGCGCTGTCGATGGTGCCCACGGTGCTGGGTGCCTGGGTGGGCGTGTCCACCGGCATCACCGCCGCGCTGGGCAACGGCCTGTCGGCCATCGTGTTCCTGGCAGGTGCCTTCGGCTTCATGTTCGCGATCGAGAAGACCAAGCACTCGTCGACCGGCGTCTACGTGCTGCTGGCCTTCACCTTCTTCATGGGCCTGATGCTGGCGCGCTTGCTGGCGATGGTGCTGGGCTTCAAGAACGGCTCGTCGCTGATCATGACGGCCTTCGGCGGCACCGCGGTGGTGTTCGTCGGCATGGCCATGCTGGCCACGGTGGTCAAGCGCGACCTGTCGGGCATGGGCAAGTTCCTGTTCGTCGGCGCGCTGATCCTGCTGGCCGCGGGCATCGTCAACATCTTCATGCAGTCGACCGCGCTGATGATGACGCTGTCGGTGCTGGCGATCGTGGTGTTCTCCGGCTTCATGCTGTTCGACATCAAGCGCGTGATCGACGGCGGCGAGACCAACTACATCAGCGCCACGCTGGCGATCTACCTGGACATCTACAACGTGTTCCAGAGCCTGCTCGCGATCCTCGGCATCGCCGGCGGCGAACGCGACTGATCACGGCGCACGCCAAACACGAAGGGCTCCCGCGGGAGCCCTTTTTCTTGTCTGGACGCGGCGTCAGGCCCGATCGAACACCGCCATCGACTCCACATGCGCCGTGTGCGGGAACATGTTCACCGCACCGGCCGCCGAGCAGCGGTAGCCGGCCTGGTGCACCAGCAGGCCGGCGTCGCGGGCCAGCGTCGCCGGGTTGCAGCTGACATAGACGATGCGCTGCGGCGGCGCCCAGCCTTCGCGCGGCGCCTCGTTCAGATCGGCCAGCGCCTTGGCCAACGCGAAGGCGCCTTCGCGCGGCGGATCGACCAGCCACTTGTCGGCCGTGCCCCAGGCCACCAGGTCGTCGGGCGTCAGCTCGAACAGGTTGCGCGCGGCAAAACTCGCCTTGTCCGCCAGGCCGTTGCGCGTGGCGTTCTCGCGCGAGCGCTGCACCAGCGTCTCGCTGCCCTCGATGCCCAGCACCTCGCGCGCCCGGGTCGCGATCGGCAGCGTGAAGTTGCCCAGCCCGCAGAACCAGTCGATCACCCGCTCGTCGCGGCCCGGCGCCAGCAGCCGCAGCGCGCGGCCCACCAGCACGCTGTTGATGTGGTGGTTGACCTGGGTGAAGTCGGTCGGCTTGAACGGCATCGTGATGCCGAACTCGGGCAAGGCGTAGGCCAGTTCAGGCCCACCCTCGTCGAGCAGGTGCACCGTGTCGGGGCCCTTGGGTTGCAGCCACCACTGCACGCCATGCTCGACGGCGAAGGCGCGCAGCCGGTCCTGGTCGCCCATCGTCAGCGGCTCCAGGTGGCGCAGCACCAGCGCGATGACCGCGCCTTCCAGCCGCTGGCCCACCGCCAGCTCGATCTGCGGCAGGCGGTCACGCTGGTCCATGGTGCCGATCAGCGCACGCAGCGGCATCAGCATGGCGCTCATCTTGGGCGGCAAGACCGGGCAGACCTGCATGTCGGCCAGGTAGCGGCTCTTGCGCTCGTGAAAGCCCACCAGCACCGTGCCCTTCTTGGCCACGTGGCGCACCGACAGCCGCGCGCGGTAGCGGTAGCCCCAGGTGGGGCCCTCGATCGGCCGCAGCACCTGCTCGGGCTTCACCTTGGCCAGGTGCTGCATCTTGCAGCCGCCGCAGGCGCCGGGATGCAGGCCGAAGTGCGGGCAACCGGGGCGCACGCGCTGTGA
>JAURXG010000231.1 GCA_030654555.1 Aquabacterium sp. | reverse complement strand
GTGGACGACGCGCGGCGCCTGCGCGAGGCCGGCGCGCCGCGGGTGATGGTCAGCGGCAACCTCAAGTTCGACATGACGCCGCCGCCGCGCCTGACCGCGATGGGCCTGCAGTGGCGCCAGCGCCTGCCGCGCACCGTGGTGCTGGCCGCCAGCACGCGCGAGGGCGAGGAGGGGCCGCTGCTGGCCGCCTGGGCCGCGCAGCCCGCGCCGCGCCCGCTGCTGTTGCTGGTGCCGCGCCATCCGCAGCGCTTCGAGGAGGTGGCCGCGCTGGTGCGCATGCAGGGCCTGGTGTTGCGCCTGCGCAGTGAATGGGTCGACGAGCCGCCGCCCGAGGCCGGTGCCGCCGACGTGTGGCTGGGCGACACGATGGGCGAGATGCCGGTCTACTTCGCCTGTGCCGACGTGGCCCTGCTGGGCGGCAGCTTTGCGCCGCTGGGCGGGCAGAACCTGATCGAGGCCGCCGCCTGCGGCTGCCCGGTGGTGATGGGGCCGCACACCTTCAACTTTGCCCAGGCCTCCAAGCAGGCGCTGGCCGCGCGCGCGGCGGTGCGGGTGTCGGACATCCAGGCGGCGGTCAGCACCGCCATCGGGCTGGCCAACGACCCCGACCGCAATGCCTGGGTCGAGCGGGCGCTGGGCTTTGCCAACGCCCACCGCGGCGCGGCCGCGCTGATGGCCCAGCAGGTGCTGCGCCGCAGCCGCGCCGAGGGCAGCGGCTGACGCCTGGCCTCCGTCCGCCCGGGTGGCGGGCTCAGCCGCGCAACAGGGGCAGGGTGGCCAGCGCCGCGCTGCCGGGCAGCACCTCGCCGGCCACGCGCGCGGCGCTGACGCCCAGGTGCTGCTGCAGCACGGTCTTGAACACCGCGCGCAGGTCGGTGGTGATGCGCAGGTCGCGGCCTTCATGCCGCTGCGCGGGGGCCAGGCCGGGCCAGTCGGCGATGACCCGGCCACCGCGCACCGCGCCGCCCAGCACGAAGGCCGCGCCGCCGCTGCCGTGGTCGGTGCCCTGGTTGCCGTTCATCGCCACGGTGCGCCCGAACTCGGTGACCACCAGCACGACGGTGCGCGCCCAGGCGTTGCCGGCGTCCGGCGCGGTGAGGCCGTCGTGCAGCGCGGCCAGCGTGGCATCCAGCAGGCGCAGGCGGTTGGTCAGCGGGCCCGGATCGGCGGCCTGGTTGGCATGGCTGTCCCAGCCGCCCAACTCCAGCACCGCCGCCTGCGGTCCGTCGGGCCGGGCCAGGAAACCGGCGGCCTGGTGCGCCAGCGCCACCGGGCCGTCACGTGCGCCAGCGGGGGTGGGCGCCGCGGCGCCGGCCATCGTGCCCGACATCGCGCCGGTCGTCGCAGAGGCCGGCATGTCGCCGCGAAGTTCACGCGCGCGGACCAGCGCCGCGGCCAGCGGCGCATCGCCGGCATACAGCCGTTCGAGCCGGGCCACCAGATCGGCGGCCGGATCGGGCCGCACCGAGGGCGCCCAGGTGTCCACGTCGGCATGGCCGCGCAGCGCCAGCGGCACCGTCGACTGGAAGGCCATGCCCTTGGCGTGGCTGCCGGCCAGCGCGCGGCCGAGCCAGCCGGTGTCCAGCGCAAACGGCCGTTCGCCGCCCGATTCGAGCACCTGCTGGGCGTCGAAATGCGAGCGCTCGCGGTAGGGCAGGCCGGTGGCATGCACCACCACCAGTTCTCCGGCCGACCAGCGCGCGTGCAGACCCGGCAGCGCCGGGTGCAGCGCCAGCAGGCCGTCC
>JAURXG010000226.1 GCA_030654555.1 Aquabacterium sp. | reverse complement strand
CGAGCACGCTGCTCTTGCGCTCGTGCAGCAGCAGCGCGGCCAGCGTGCGGGTGATGCCGGCCAGCGCCTGCGCCGTGTCGGCCGGCGACAGGCCATCGCCCGGTTGCAGGCAGAGGCTGCCCAGCGCGTGGCCCAGGTGGCGCAGCGGCAGCACCAGGTGGCCGTCGGCGGTGGTCTGTGGTGCCGCGGCGGTGTCGTCCAGCCACCGGGCCTGGCGGCCCAGCGCCTGGCTCAGATCGGCCAGCAAACGGCGGCGGGCGTGGGCCGGGTCATCGCGGTCAAGCTGGTCAAGCAACGCGGCCTGCGCCAGGGCCAACAGCGTGGCGGGTGCAGGGAAGGCCGCGCCCGTCATGCTGCGTGCCGGCGCAATGGGCCTGCGGTCCGCGGCGGTGTGGTGAGTGGGCGTGCAGCGGTTCGCCAGCCTTCAGGCGGTAGACGGTGCCGCAGTACGGGCACTTGCCTTCGCCGGTGGTGGCCACATCGATGAACACACGCGGGTGGTTGCTCCACAGCGCCATCTTCGGGTTGGGGCAGGCCACCACGCCGGGGCCTTGCACATCCTGGGCGGTCACTTCGACCACGGCAACGGGTTGGCTCATCGCATCACACCTGGGTCAGCCATTCGGCGTACTTGGGATTGCGGCCGTTGACGATGTCAAAAAACGCCGCCTGGATCTTTTCGGTGATGGGCCCGCGGTAGCCGCGGCCGATCTCGATGCGGTCGAGCTCGCGGATGGGCGTCACTTCAGCGGCGGTGCCGGTGAAAAACGCCTCGTCGGCGATGTAGACCTCGTCGCGGGTGATGCGCTTTTCCTTCAGCGTCAGGCCCAGGTCGCGGCAGATGTTGAAGATGGTGTCGCGGGTGATGCCGTTGAGCGCACCGGCCGACAGGTCGGGTGTGTAGACCACGCCCTTCTTGATGATGAAGATGTTCTCGCCCGCGCCTTCGGACACGAAGCCCGAAGGGTCGAGCAGCAGCGCTTCGTCGTAGCCCTCTTCGGTCACTTCCATGTTGGCCAGGATCGAGTTGGTGTAGTTGCTCACCGCCTTGGCCTGCGTCATCGTGATGTTGACATGGTGACGCGTGTAGCTCGAAGTCTTGACGCG
>JAURXG010000224.1 GCA_030654555.1 Aquabacterium sp. | reverse complement strand
GCATGGTCGAGTTTGAGGGCCTGTCCGAGCGCCTGTACCGCGTGGTGCGCCAGGCCGCCAAGGAGACGGCCCAGCCGGTGCGGCTGGACATCGTGGGCGGCGGCGTCGAGATCGACCGCGGTGTGCTCGACCGCATGATGCCGGCCTTCGAGCACCTGCTGCGCAACAGCGTGGTGCACGGCATCGAAGCGCCCGAAGACCGCGCCCGCGCCGGCAAGGATGCCACCGGCACCATCACGCTGGCCATCACGCAGGTGGGCAACGAGGTGGGCGTCGAGGTGCGCGACGACGGCGCCGGCCTCAACCTGGCGCGCATCACCGAGCGCGGTCGCGCGATGGGCCTGATCGCGCCCGACGCCCAGCCCGACGACGCGGCCCTGGCCAACCTGATCTTCGAGCCCGGCTTCACCACCGCCACCAGCCTGACCGGCCTGGCCGGCCGCGGCGTGGGCATGGACGTGGTGCGCACCGATGTCAACGCGATGGGCGGGCGCATAGAGACCGCCAGCGCGCCGGGCCAGGGCACCAGCTTCCGCCTGGTGCTGCCGCTGACCACCGCGGTGACGCAGGTGGTGATGCTGCGCTGTGGCGAGCGCGCCTTCGCGGTGCCGTCCACGCTGATCGAGATCGTGCGGCGCATCAAGCTGACCGATCTGGCGCAGGCCTACGAGACCGGCCAGTTCACCGAAGGCGGCCAGGCGCTGCCGTTCTTCTGGCTCGACGCCCTGCTCGAAGGCACGCCGCGTGGCCTGGCCATCGGCCGCAGTGCGCCGGTGGTGGTGATCCGCAGCGCCGCGCAGCGCGTGGTGCTGCATGTCGACGAGGTGCTGGGCAACCAGGAAGTGGTGGTCAAGAACCTGGGCCCGCAGCTCTCGCGCGTGCCGGGGCTGGTGGGCATGACGCTGCTGCCCTCGGGCCTGCCGGCGCTGATCTACAACCCGGTGGCGCTGGCCACGCTGTACGGCGAGGGCGCACGGGCGGCCACCGTGGCGGCGCTGGCCTCGGCCGGCGGCAGCGGCGTGGCGCGGGTGGCCCGGCCCGAGGTGGTGCTGGCGCCGCTGGTGCTGGTGGTCGACGACTCGCTCACCGTGCGGCGCATCACCCAGCGCCTGCTCGAACGCGAGGGTTACCGCGTGGTGGTGGCCAAGGACGGGCTCGACGGCCTGGACAAGCTGGCTGCCGAAGTGCCCGCGGTGCTGCTCACCGACATCGAGATGCCGCGCATGGACGGCTTCGACCTGGTGCGCAACATGCGCGCCGATGCCCGCCTGGCCGATCTGCCGGTGATCATGATCACCTCGCGCATTGCCCAGAAGCACCGCGACTACGCGGCCGAACTGGGCGTCGACCACTACCTCGGCAAGCCCTATGCCGAGGACGAGTTGCTGGCTCTGGTGGCGCGCTACGCCAGGCGCGCGCTGGCCGCGGCGGCGCCCGCCTGAGGGCGGCTGCGCGGGCTTCGCCACTTCATCCGTCCCGGCACGCGGCAGGTTGGCAACATGTCCCAGGTGGTCGAACAACTCGCCGAGCTGACGGCGTTCCGCGACCGCGATGTGGTCGACACCACGCTGGCCTCGGCCCTGCGCGACCTGCTGCAGCCGCAGCAGGTGGCCATTCACCGCTGCGTGGGCGAGGACGACGACCGCCGCTGGCTCACCCGCGCCCGACTGGGCCTGCAGGACGTGGCCGCCAGCGCCGATCCGCTGTGGACCGAGCTGCACGACCTGCCGCGGCTGGACGCCTTCCCCGCGCGCTTGCTGGCGTTGCAGCAGCAGTCGGCCGTGGCGCTGCCCGGCGCGCCCAACGTGACCGTGTTCCCGCTCACCACCGACCGCGAGGTGGTGGGCGTGCTGGAGCTGCACACCGCCGACCCGCTGGACACCGCCTCGCACCGGCTGGTGGGCAGCATCCTGCGCATCTACCGCAACTTCCAGGCGCTGCTCGACTACAGCGAGCGCGACACGCTCACCGGCCTGCTCAACCGCAAGACCTTCGACGAGGCGTTCTACAAGCTCTCGGGGGGCTCCGCCGCGGCGGGCGCCACCGAGGCCGGCAACGGCGAGCCCGCACCCGAGCGGCGCAACGGCCTGGCCACGCACCCGCACTACATCGGCGTCATCGACATCGACCATTTCAAGTCGGTCAACGATCGCTTCGGCCACCTGATCGGCGACGAGGTGCTGCTGCTGCTGTCGCGGCTGATGCGCTCGGTGTTCCGCTTCCACGACCGGCTCTACCGCTTCGGCGGCGAGGAGTTCGTGGTGCTGATGCGCTGCGCCGGCGATGCCGAGGCGGGCGTCGCCCTCGAGCGCCTGCGCAGCAGCGTGCACGCTTATGCCTTCCCGCAGGTCGGCACCATCTCGGTGTCGGTGGGCTACACCCGGCTCAAGCCGGGCGACACGCCCAGTTCGGCCTTCGAGCGTGCCGACCGCGCCGTCTACTGGGCCAAGTCGCATGGCCGCAACCAGGTCTGCAGCCATGCCACGCTGGTGGCCAGCGGCGACCTGGCCGACGACTCGAAGGTGGGCGACGTCGAGTTGTTCTGACGCGTCCAGCGCGTGTGGCGGGCCGCTCAGCCGCCCTTGACCACCGCGTAACGGTCCAGCGTGCGCTGGCGCGCCTCGTCGTGCGCCACCACCGGCGCCGGGTAGTCGCGGCCCAGCTCGAGGCCGGCGGCCTGCAGCTCCAGCGGCCGGGCCAGCCAGGGGGCGTGGATCAGCTTGGCCGGCAGGCGCGCCAGCTGCGGCAGGTAGCGGCGGATGAACTTGCCCTCGGCGTCGAACTTCTCGCTCTGCGCCGTCGGGTTGAAGATGCGGAAGTAGGGCTGGGCGTCGCAGCCGCTGGAGGCCGCCCACTGCCAGCCGCCGTTGTTGGCGGCCAGGTCGAAGTCGTTGAGGTGCAGCGCGAAGTAGGCCTCGCCGCGGCGCCAGTCCAGCCCCAGGTCCTTGGTCAGGAAGCTGGCCACCACCATGCGCAGCCGGTTGTGCATGTAGCCGGTCTGGTTGATCTGGTGCATCGCCGCATCGATCAGCGGGTAGCCGGTGCGGCCCTCGCACCAGGCGG
>JAURXG010000491.1 GCA_030654555.1 Aquabacterium sp. | reverse complement strand
TCGCGTCAAGCGCCAGATGGAAAAGAGCCAGCGCGAGTATTATCTGAACGAGCAGGTCAAGGCGATCCAGAAAGAGCTCGGCGACATGGAGGAAGGCTCCGATCTGGATGAGCTGGAGAAAAAGATCAAGGCGGCGCAAATGCCCAAGGAGGCCCTTGCCAAGGCTGAATCCGAGCTGAAGAAGCTGCGCCTGATGTCGCCGATGTCGGCCGAAGCCACCGTGGTGCGCAACTTCATCGACACGCTGATCGGTCTGCCCTGGTCGAAGAAGAGCAAGGTCAAGCACGACCTGCCGCTCGCCGAGGTAGTGCTCAACGAAGACCACTACGGCCTCGACAAGGTCAAGGAACGCATCCTTGAGTATCTTGCTGTCCAGCAACGCGTGGACAAGGTCAAGGCACCCATTCTGTGCCTGGTGGGCCCCCCTGGCGTGGGCAAGACCTCGCTGGGGCAGTCCATCGCCCGTGCCACCGGACGCAAGTTCGTGCGCATGGCCCTGGGCGGCGTGCGTGACGAGGCCGAGATCCGTGGCCATCGCCGCACCTACATCGGCTCCATGCCGGGCAAGGTGCTTCAAAGCCTGGGCAAGGTCGGCGTGCGCAACCCGCTGTTCCTGCTGGACGAGATCGACAAGCTGGGCATGGACTTCCGGGGCGACCCGTCGTCGGCCCTGCTGGAAGTGCTGGACCCCGAGCAGAACCACACCTTCGGCGACCACTACGTCGAGGTCGACTTCGACCTGTCCGACGTCATGTTCGTGGCGACCTCCAACTCCATGAACATCCCGCCAGCCCTGCTGGACCGGATGGAAGTGATTCGCCTGGCCGGTTACACCGAAGACGAGAAGGTCAACATCGCCCAGACGTACTTGCTGCCCAAACAGCGCAAGAACAACGGCGTGAAGGACGATGAGATGGACATCGCGGAAAGCGCGATCCGCGGCATCATCCGTTACTACACCCGTGAAGCGGGCGTGCGTTCGCTGGAACGCGAGATCTCCAAGAT
>JAURXG010000191.1 GCA_030654555.1 Aquabacterium sp. | reverse complement strand
GCAGGTGGTGCAGGCGCAGCTCATGTCGCAGGCGTGCTCGATCGCGATGCCGTTGTCCAGCAGGGCCTCGCAGACCGTGGTGCCGCGTGGCGCCTTGACCTCGGCCCCGTTCGGGCAGAGTTCGGCATGGGGCAGGATCTTGATGACGGGCATGGTGGTCGGGCTGGGGATCAGAGGTCGTTGAGTTTGCGGCCGGTCAGCGCGGCCTGGATGCCGCGGTTCATGCGCGCGGCGGCAAAACTTTCGGTGCCCTCGGCCAGGCGCTCGACCGCGCTGTCGATGGCGGCATGGTCCTCGCCGGCGGCGAAACGCGCCAGGTCGACCAGCAGCGCCTCGATGGCCTGGCGCTCGGCCTCGGTCAGCAATTCGCCGTCGGCGGCCAGTGCGGCGCGGGTGGCCAGGGTCATGCGCTCGGCCTCCACGCGCGATTCACGCAGCGAGCGGGCGACCATGTCGGCCTCGGCGCTGGCAAAGCCGTCTTTCAGCATGCCGGCGATCTGGTCGTCGGCCAGGCCGTAGCTGGGCTTGACCACCACCGAGGCTTCGACGCCCGAGCCCAGCTCTTTCGCCGACACGCTGAGCAGTCCGTCGGCATCGACCTGGAAGGTGACCCGGATGCGCGCCGCACCCGCCACCATCGGCGGGATGCCACGCAGCTCGAAACGGGCCAGGCTGCGGTTGTCGGCCACCAGTTCCCGCTCGCCCTGCACCACGTGGATGGCCATCGCGGTCTGGCCGTCCTTGAAGGTGGTGAAGTCCTGCGCCTTGGCCACCGGGATGGTGGTGTTGCGCTCGATCACCCGTTCGACCAGCCCGCCCATGGTCTCGAGCCCCAGCGACAGCGGGATCACGTCGAGCAGCAGCAGTTCGCCATCGCGCCCGTTGCCGGCCAGGGCGTTGGCCTGGATCGCCGCGCCCACCGCCACCACCTCGTCGGGGTTCAGGTTGGTCAGCGGCGTGCGGCCGAACAGGTCGCCCACCGCGGCCTGCACCGCCGGCATGCGGGTGGAGCCACCCACCATCACCACGCCGGCCACCTCGTTGCGCTTGAGGCGCGCATCGCGCAGCACCTTGCGCACCGCCGCCAGCGTGCGGTCGATCAGCGGGCGGGTGATGGCGTCGAACTGGGCGCGGCTCACCGGCACGGCCAGCGGCTGGCCGCTCAAGGTGCAGGCCAGCACCGTGTCGGCGGCGTTGGTCAGCGCCTCCTTGGCGGCGCGGGCGGCCACCAGCACCGCGCGCTTGTCGTGGGCGGTGTCGGCGCAACGCTGCGCCTGGGCCAGCGCCCAGTCGGCCAGCGCCTGGTCGAAGTCGTCTCCGCCCAACGCCGCGTCGCCGCCGGTGGCCACCACCTCGAACACGCCGCGCTGCAGGCGCAGCAGGCTGATGTCGAAGGTGCCGCCGCCCAGGTCATAGACGGCGTAGAGGCCTTCGCTGGCGTTGTCCAGTCCGTAGGCCACGGCCGCGGCGGTGGGCTCGTTGATCAGGCGCAGCACGTTCAGGCCGGCCAGCTGCGCGGCGTCCTTCGTGGCCTGGCGCTGCGCATCGTCGAAGTAGGCCGGCACGGTGATCACCACGCCGAACAGGTCGTCGTTGAAGGTGTCCTCGGCGCGGTGGCGCAGCGTGGCCAGGATCTCGGCCGACACCTCGACCGGCGTCTTCACGCCCGCGCGGGTGTCGATCGCCACCATGCCGGGCTGGTCGACGAAGCGGTAGGGCAGCCGCTGGTGGCCGACCAGGTCGGCCAGGCGCCGGCCCATGAAGCGCTTGACGCTGGCGACGGTGTTCTCGGGGTCCTCGGCCTGCGCGTCGCGCGCGTCGAAGCCGATCTGGCGGCCGCCGCCGTCGAGGTAACGCACCACCGAGGGCAGGATCACCCGGCCCTGACCATCGGGCAGGCACTCGGCCACCCCGTGCCGCACCGCCGCCACCAGCGAATGGGTGGTGCCCAGGTCGATGCCCACCGCGATGCGGCGCGCATGCGGGTCGGGCGTCTGGCCGGGTTCGGAGAGTTGCAGCAGGGCCATGTCGTGTCGGTCGGGTTCAGCAGGCGTTGTCGGGGATTCTGGCGCGGCGCCACGTGGGCGCCCTGCGCTGGCTCAGGGGTCCAGCGCCTCCAGGCGGCGGTGGATGTCGTCTCGAAAGCGCGCCACGAACATCAGCGCACGCACCTGCTGCGCCGCGGCCTGGGGCTCCCCCAGCTCGTCGAGCGTGCGGGCCAGCGTGGCCAGCAAGGCCTGTTCGTCGGCGGCCACGGTGTCGTCGAGCTGCTGCACCGCGTCGGCGTCGGCAGCGTCGTCCAGCGCCTCGCGCCAGGCCATCTGCTGCATCAGGAAGGCGGTGGGCATCGCGGTGTTGTTGTCGGCATCGATGGCCGCGCCGCGCAGCTCGCACAGGTAGGCGCCGCGCTTGAGCGGGTCTTTCAGGCGCTGGTAGGCCTCGTTGACCCGCACCGCCCACTG
>JAURXG010000189.1 GCA_030654555.1 Aquabacterium sp. | reverse complement strand
GCGCCGCCGCCGAAGTAGCCGCCGCCCAGGTCACCGCCCAGCAGGCGCAGCGCCAGCGCCGCCAGCCCCGCCCCCGCGGCCAGGCCCAGCGCGCTGCCGACCAAGCCCACCACGGCGCTCTCGGCCAGCACCAGCGCACGGCGGTCGCGCGCGGCCAGGCCCAGCACGCCCAGCAGCGCCAACGAGGGCGTGCGCTGCGCCACCGACAGCGACACCACCGAATACACCAGGAAGCCGCCCACCAGCAGCGCCACCAGCGCCAGCACGCCCAGGTTCACCCGGTAGGCGCGCGACAGGTTGGACACGCGCTGCACCGCATCGTCGGCCCGCGCCCAGCGCACGCCGGCGGGCAGCGTGGTGGCGGCCTGCCAGGCGCGGGTCTCGGTGCCGGCCTGCAGGCGCAGGTCGATGCGGGTCAGTCGTCCGGCCCGGCCGAAGCGCGCCTGCGCGGTGGCGATGTCGACCACCACCAGCGGCCGCCCGGCCGCCGCCACGCTGCCGGCCACGCGCAGCACCTGCCAGCCCGCGGCCGACTGCAGCGCAACCGGGTCACCCGCGCGCACGCCCAGCGCGCTCATCGCCGCGGGGTTGAGAAAGGCCGCGTCGGGATCGAGAAAGCCCGTGCGGCCCGCCGCCATCGCCGCATCGGGCCGCGGCAGCAGGTCGGGCGCCAGCGCGGCCACCGTCAGCGCATCGATGCCGACGATGCGCAGCGCGGTGCGCGCCACCGGCGTGGCCGAGGCCGCGCCGTCCGACGCCGGCGCATCGTCTCCGGCACGCCGGCCCAGGCTGTCGAGCTCCAGCACCGGGCTGGCCAGCGCCACCGCCTCGTCGAGCACCAGCTGCGCATACAGCGCGTCGTCGAAGCCCTCGGGTCCCGCGCTGGCGGCCACCGCATCGGGCTGGCCGTTGACCGAGCGCACCGCCTGCGAGAACTCGGCCAGCGCCGACTCGTTGATCATCTGCACCGAGCTGGCCAGCGCCACGCCCAGCGCCACCGCGAGCAGCGCCACGCCATGCCGCCACGGGTGGTGGCGCCATTCGGCGATCGACAGCTTCAGCAGGTGGCGCCACATGGGCGCATGGTACGGGCTGGCCCTAGGCGGGCACGGCGTAGTGGGATGGGCCCATCAGGTCGATGCCGCACTGCAGCCCGCGCGCCCAGGCGATGAACTCGGCCACCGCGGGGCCGGCCAGCGGCGCGCCGTGCTGCGGCACGATCATGTCGATCTTCAGCGTGCTGACCATGTCGGCCCACAGCCGCAGCACCTTGTTCGAGACCATGTAGCGGCGGTGGAAGCCCTCCATGGCCGGCAGCAACGGTGCCAGCGAGGTGACCGGCTTCGAGGCCTGCTTGCCCGGCATCATCGACACGCCCAGGTCGCCCGAGAACAGGATGCGCGAGACCGGGTCGTAGAACTGGAAGTTGCCCTCGGCGTGCAGGAAGTGCGCCGGCAGCGCGATCAGGTCGTGCCGCCCCACGCGGATGCGCAGGCCGGCATCGGGGATGCCCACCACCCG
This sequence comes from Aquabacterium sp., assembly GCA_030654555.1. Lineage (GTDB taxonomy): Bacteria > Pseudomonadota > Gammaproteobacteria > Burkholderiales > Burkholderiaceae_C > Pseudaquabacterium. The sequence continues at coordinate 3,403 of JAURXG010000189.1, read as the reverse complement.
CCCGGTGGTCTTGCCCGGCTTGCAGAAGTGCGGGATGAAGCGCTCCCACACCGTGCTGATGTAGATCTTGGCCTGGGTGGCGGTGGTCCAGCGGTCGAGCGAGGCGATGATGTCGGGGTCGGCGTGCGAGGCGATCAGCGCGGTCAGCGCGCTGGGCGGAAAGTGCTGCGTCATCGCCAGGTACAGCTCGCCATAGGCCATGTTGCCGCCCGGGTCGATCAGCGCACCGGTGCCGTCGTCGACGATCAGGAACTGGTTGGCCTGCACGGCGTCGCCCGCCCCGTCGCACAGGTCGGTGAACATCAGGCAACGGTGGCCATCGCGGTGGAAGAGTTCGGTGGGCATGCGTGCACTCTAGGCGCCGGCGCTCCGCGCGACCTGACCGGGATCAAGCCCGACCGGCATCCGGCGCGGGCCCAGCGCGAACTGCCTGCCCGGTCCTGCCCCGCGCACGCCGGGGCAGGCCCATCGTGGTAAGTCATTAGGCCCGGGGGGCCGTGGCGCGGGCAGGATGCCGCTTGCTTGCCGCCCGGGCGTGGTGTGCCGGGCCCGTTCTTCCACCGTAAAGCCTTGTCGAGGTCTCCATGAAGTCGATTCCCTCCCGTTGCGCGGCGTTGCTGGCCGGCCTGGTGCTGTCGCTGGCGGCCCCGCTGGGCGCCCTGGCGCAGAACCTGTCGATCGCCACCGGCGGCACCGGCGGCGTGTACTACCCGATGGGCGGCGGCATCGCCGCGGTGCTGTCCAAGCATGTGCCGGGCCTGCAGGCCACGGCCGAGGTCACCGGCGGCTCGGTCGACAACCTCAAGCTGATCGCCAGCGGCAAGCCCTATGTCGGCTTCACGATGACCGATGCCGGCCAGGATGCCTACAAGGGCGAGGACAAGTTCAAGGGCAACAAGGTGCCGCTGAAGACCTTGATGATCCTCTACCCCAACCGCATGCACGTGGTCAGCGTCGAGGGCCGTGGCATCGCGAAGATGGCCGACCTGAAGGGCAAGCGGGTGTCCACCGGCTCGCCCGGCAGCGCCACCGAGGTGATGGCCTTCCGCCTGCTGGAGGCCGCCGGCCTCGACAAGGACAAGGACCTCAAGCGCGAGCGCCTGGGCGTGGCCGAATCGGTCAACGCCATCAAGGACGGCAAGATCGACGCCTTCTTCTGGGTCGGCGGCCTGCCCACCGCCGGCGTCACCGACCTGGCCAACACGCCCGGCACCAAGCTGAAGATGGTCGACCATGCCGAGGCGGTGGCGGCGATGAACAAGAAGTACGGCAACCTCTACGTCGAGGACGTGATCCCGAAGGAGACCTACCGCGGCATGGACGCCGACAACAGGCAGGCCACGGTGATGAACATCCTGGTGGCGCACGAGAACATGGACGAGAAGACCGCCTACAACATCGTCAAGACCATCTTCGACAAGCGTGACGACCTGATCGCCGTGCACAAGGAGGCGGCCAACTTCAGGCTCGAGAACCAGAAGGCCGCCGCCACGCCGATCCCGTTCCACCCGGGCGCGCTGAAGTACTTTGCCGAAAAGGGCGTGAAGGTCAACTGAGCTTCACGCGCGCGCGTGCGGCGCCGCAGCGGCGGGCCGCGCATCGGCGTTCATCGGCGCCACTTCGGGCGCCACTTCCGGCGGCACCCCAGGCATGCAGCGAACAGACCCTCCAGGCTCCACCGACATCACCGTCAGCGACGAGGCGCTGCACAAGGCCGAGGAGTTCATCGAAGCCGAGGAGGGCGCCGCCAACCGGCTCCAGGGCTGGCTGCAGGTCTTCATCATCGCGGTGGCGGTGGGCATGTCGGCCTTCCACCTCTACACCGCCTGGGCGATCGTGCCGACGCAGACGCTGCGGCCGGTGCACGTGGGCTTCGTGCTGTTCCTGTGCTTCCTGGTGTTTCCGGTGGCGCCGCACTTTCGCCACCGCATCCTGTGGTGGGACTGGCTGGCCGCGGCGGCGTCGATCGCCATCGTGGTCTACCTGATCCAGGGCGGCGACGATTTCACCGACCGCAACACCGCGCCGAACAGCCTCGACGTGGTCTTCGGCATCGGCTTGATCGTGCTGGTGCTCGAGGCCATGCGCCGCACCAACGGCTGGATCATGCCGATCATCACCTCGGCCTTCATCGCCTACGCGCTGTTCGGCCCCTGGCTGCCGGCGCCCTGGACGCACAAGGGCTACGAGGTCAACCGCCTGGTCGGCGTGATGTACATGACGCTCGAAGGCATCTACGGCGTGGCGGTGGACGTGTCGTCGTCGCTGATCATCCTGTTCACGATCTTCGGCGCCTTCCTGCAGTACTCGGGCGCGGGCAAGTTCTACATCGACTTCTCGTTCTCGGCGATGGGCGGCAAGCCCACCGGCGCCGGCCGCACCGTGGTGCTGGCCTCGTTTCTTCTCGGCGGGCCGTCGGGCTCGGGCGTGGCCACCACGGTGACGCTGGGGGCGGTGGCCTACCCGATGCTGGCCAAGGTGGGCTACGAGCGCAACGCCGCCGGCGGCCTGCTGGCCGCGGGCGGGCTGGGCGCCATCATCTCGCCGCCGGTGCTGGGCGCGGCGGCCTTCCTGATCGCCGAGTTCCTGAAGATCAGCTACCTCGACGTGCTGCTGATGGCGGTGATCCCCACGCTGCTGTTCTACCTGGCGCTGTTCCTGATGGTCGAGATCGACGCGCGCAAGTACGGCATGGGCAACGTGGCCCTGGCCAAGGTCGACACGGTCTGGAACCTGACCCGCAAGTACTGGTTCCACTTCCTGTCGCTGGTGTCCATCGTGTTCTTCATGATGGTGGGCTATTCGCCGGTGCTGTCGGTGTTCTACGCCACGCTGGTGTCCTTGGCCACCAGCTTCCTGCGCAGCGATACCGCGCTGTTCTCGTACGACCTGTTCCGCGGCAGGGGCTCGCTGGTGACGAACCTGTTCCAGTCGCCCTTCGTCAAGGCGATGGAGGCGGGATCGATCGGCGTGCTCAACGTCGCGGCCACCTGCGCCGGCGCGGGCATCATCGTCGGCGTGGTCACCCTCACCGGGCTGGGGCTGAAGTTCAGCAGCATCGTCATCGACTACGCCGGCGGCTCGCTGCTGCTGACCGCGCTGTTCACCGCGCTGGTGGTGTGGATCGTCGGCCTGGCGGTGCCGGTGACGGCGTCGTACATCATCTGCGCGGTCATTGCCGCGCCGGCGCTGATGAAGCTCGGTGTGCCGGACTTCGCGGCGCACATGTTCATCTTCTATTACGCGGTGCTCTCTGAAGTATCTCCTCCAACAGCGCTCTCGCCGTTCGCTGCTGCGGCCATCTGTAAAGGCAACCCGTATAAGACCACCTTACAAACTTGGAAATATGTCGCTCCAGCGATCTTAGTTCCGTTCATGTTTGTTCTCGATAAGTCAGGCGTAA